>NZ_JBALLY010000059.1:0-10019 GCF_036963045.1 Bacillus sp. JJ864
TAATATGATTTTCGGTTTCTTATAAAAATCTATTATATATCCTATAACCAAACTTCCTCCTATCCCACCTATTCCCCACATCCATATGAAAACTACTGATTTTTCAAATCCATAAGAAGCTATTATAAGGTCTAAGTATGTGTATAAACCTAAGCTACAAAAACTTAGTATCATCGTTATAAACATGACCAATGAAATAGCTTTGTTTTGAAACATCGCTAGTCGCTCTTTTAATGTTGGCAAATGGGTTGAGTGTATTACTGGAAACCTAAACAATAAGCCTAATATTCCAATTACACCGATTACAGCAATAAACCATATTGTCATTCGCCATCCATACATATCCGAAATATATATACCGAAAGGGACACCTATTACCGTTCCTGCACTCATTCCAAGTAATATCATTCCTAGCGCTCTACCTCTTTTGTTTTCATGAACGAATGTAACAGCTGCAGCTGAAGCGAATGGGGAATACAAACCAGCACCTATACCTGCTATTCCTCTTGAAATTAATAACATAATAAAATTGTTAGTAATTGCACTTACTATATTGGCTAATACGAAAATAGACAATGCTATTAATAATATATGTTTTGCATTCGTTTTACTCATTATTGAAGCAAATAAAGGAGCTGCAAGTGCATAACATAATGTAAATATACTTACAACCTGTCCAGCTTTCCCTATAGATACATCAAACTCACCCGCAACATTTGGTAAAATCCCTGCCATTACATAAGCGTCTACTCCTAACGCAAACATTCCTATTGTTAATAAAAAGATCTTTCTCAAACTCATCACCCTTTTCTCAATTCTTCCATTTTCTATCGTAAAGGGTATAATAAAATTAGTGAAATTAATATTTAGCATAGGAGGTATGAATTTAACTCATGACTATAACAAGATACGAGGTACTCCAAAAAGTAGTTGAACTAGGAAATTTTACAAGAGCAGCTGAACAACTTAACATGACACAATCCGCAGTAAGCCATGCTATCTCTAGTTTAGAAAAAGAATTTGGTTATCCTTTATTGCATCGAAATAAACAAGCAAAAATTCAAAAAACGGCTTTTACAGATCGAATCCTTCCCCATATACGACAAATTTTAAACAGCGAAGCTATTATTAAACAAGAAATATCTCTTCAAAACAATCAACTAGCGGGCACTTTAAAAATAGGTGCATTTACAAGTGCTGCCGCTCAAATCTTACCCAAAATGCTATCACAGTTTAAAGAAAACTATTCAGAAATTAAAGTGATACTATTTGAAGGTACTTACAAAGAAATTGTAGAGTGGATTCATAACAGCACTGTAGATGTTGGATTTATTATTGAAGAAAATACAAAAAAACAATTCCAATCAATCCCTGTTACGAAAGATGAAATTGTTTTAGGATTGCCGAAAAATCATCCGCTCGTTAATGAAAAGACAGTTGATATAAAAACTATTGCTAATATGGACTTTATTATGCCAAAAGGTCCCTATCAATCATTAGTTTTAGAAAATTTGTCCGCTCATGAAGTATGCCCAAACATTATATTAGAAGTATTGAATTGTGAAACGATTGTTAATATGGTTTCACAAAACATTGGAATAAGCATGGGACCTGAATTATTTTTTAAATCTCATAGAAACATTGAAATAAAAAAACTAAAACAAAAAAAATATCGCCAAATTAACCTTGCCTATAAAGAGCGAACACCTATCATAAACGCCTTTCTAGTATGTAATCAGTTATAACAATATACATTTGGCCGTAAATAATGTGTTTACAGCCAAGTGCATATTCACTTTTGCTTCATTTGTTTTGCTAATAATTGCTTTACCTCGTTATATGTTAGACCAGAGTTCTTATTGAGCCTCTTCACTTCTTCAATATCAGTGCCGACAATTGTATACTTTTTTTCTTTATTCATGCTACACTTCCTTTTTAACATATGAATTATTTACGTTTTTATCTACTAGGATTAGTTTCTACCTAGAAATAAAATAAACAGTATGTTCTCTTATCCATTCCCTAAAATGGAGACCCTTACTCTCAAAAAACAGAAGTAAAAAAATTGAATTCATTCGCTAAAAATAAACAAAACCTTGAATTAACGACTCTTTACAAGTTTACGTAATTCGAGGTTCCTTTTCACTCGCGTTTTTATCATTGGCTTTCTAACATATGAAATATGCTATTCCCTTTACTTATGATTGACAATATTGCTGAATTTGCTTTACACATAATTCTCTCATATTCATATTATAATTTTTATACCATTCTACCGTACTGTCTAATGCCTGTTGAAGAGACCACCTTGGACTCCAATTCAGTTTGAATTTTGCTTTACTAATATCAAGATTCAATAATGTTGCTTCATGAAACTCTTCCTCTTGTATATTTGATATTTCCCAACTACCAGACCCCCAGCTCTTTATGATCCCCATAACAACTTCTTGTACTGAGACAATACTGCTTCGTTTTGGGCCGAAGTTCCACGCTCCTGAAAAACGAGTTCCCTCTGTCAACATTTTTTCCGTTAAAAGTAAATAACCACTTAATGGTTCCAAAACATGTTGCCAAGGGCGCACTGCGTGAGGGTTTCTAATTTTAATTTTTTGATTGTCTTCCAATGCACGTATACAATCAGGAATGATTCTATCTACAGACCAATCGCCTCCACCAATTACATTGCCCGCTCTAACACTCGCAATGATTTTCTGATGATTCTCATATTTTTTCTCATGAAAATAAGAATTCCGATAAGAAGAAACTAAAAGTTCACAACACCCTTTACTAGAACTGTATGGGTCATGGCCACCCATAGAATCATTTTCTCGATATCCCCAAACCCATTCCTTATTTTCATAACATTTATCACTAGTAACCATAATGCATACTTTAACTGATTCATGTAATCTAACTGCTTCTAATACATTAAGTGTCCCCATAACATTTACGTCGTACGTATATTTAGGGTGATGATAAGAATAGTTAACAAGCGATTGTGCGGCCATATGAAATACAATTTCGGGTTTATATTTACTAAAAACATCATTTAATTTATTTAAATCTCTAATATCTCCCCGTATATCAATGATTTCACTTTGGAGATCCGTGACAACAAAATTATCCTTTTTATTTTTAGGGTCCAAAGAATAGCCAATAACAGTTGCCCCCAATTCCCTCAACCATATCGATAACCAAGAACCTTTAAAGCCTGTATGTCCTGTAATTAGAACCCTTTTCCCTTGAAATACATGATTAAAATTATCATTTAACAAGCGTTTCACACCTTTAAATTATAAAATTTCTTATAAATTTGAATATAAATGTTGATTTTGTTTATACCAACTAATTGTTCTAATAATGCCTTCTTCAACATCTATTTTCCGTTCCCAAGAAAGCATCTTTTTTACTTTATTAATATTCGGTTTAGGAACCCATCGCTCATTTTCTCTATAAGGAAGTGCACCATAATTCGGCTTTTTATCTGTCTGTAAGTATTTAAAGAGTAATTCTACATAATACTTTAATTGATGAACTTCACCACTTCCGATATTAAAAATATCGTTCTGCACTGTATCATTCTCAATTGCTAAAATACAAACATCTACAATATTATCAATATAGCAATAATCTCTTAATTGATTACATAGAGTTAAATCGACGTTCCTATTTTGTAATGTTCGTAAAATGATGTGAGCAAAAAGTTTATGTGACGCTTCCATTTCACCAAATATCCCAAAAGGTCTAAGGGTTATGATGTTAATATTTTTTTCGCTAGCGATTTGATGAGCAATTATAGTAGCTGCGGCTTTGCTACTACCGTATATATCTACAGGAGTTAATACCGCTTTTTCATCAATCGATTCCGTCTTATTTCCATATTCTGAACTACTTCCCAAATTAATAATTTTCTTACATTCTACTAACTTTGCAGCTTCAATAATATTTATAGTCCCTAAAACGTTCGTTTCAACAGCATTCGTATAGTCTTTATGGTTTGAATCCACACCATATGCAGCAAGATGACAAATATAATCTGGATTAAAATGTTTGATTGCATTTTGAACTTGTATTTTATTTCGTATATCTACCTTATACACTTCCATACAACTTAATACGTTAGTAAGCCTCCACGGATTAGATGATTCTCTTGTCAAAATGCCTACTTTGGCCTGAAGTTTTAATAACCTTTGTACGAAGTGGGAACCAATAAATCCATATCCACCGGTAACAAGTACCTTATTATCTTTTAAAAGGCTATTCATTATTATTTTTTACACCCTTTTTTCGTTTTTATATGAGTGAAAATATAAAAAACATCTTTTAAATTAAAATCTAAGTCATCATTTAAATTGGTAGGGAAGAATATTGGAAATAGTTTTTTACTGAAAATTTATTGGACGCTTCTACATATAATGGGGTAAGGTGTTCTGTAAGACTACTATAGAGTATATGACATGTGTTTCTTATGCTTTCAATGTAAGGAACGTAAATTTCCTTTAAAATGAGTTCGTCAATCTTAAGGTACTCATGTTTCCATAAATCAAACTCATTCATATTAAAAATTTGCATGCTACCAAAATGAAAAGCAATTAATTCATCATCGGTCACAAAAATCTTGTTGTTTTTAACCCTTATCGTATCTTGGTTATTCAAAATTACATTCCATGGTGCTGCATTAATCCCTTTTTGATCCATAATTTTAATATTAGAAAACACATCAGGAACATGGTTTAAATATTTTTGATCTCCCCATCTATTAAATTCCATTTCATACTTATCTTCACAATACTCGAGACACTTATCTCTCCACCATTCTAAAATTTCTTCACCATTTTTATCATTTTTAAATCCAATTAAACCTGCTTGATACATCCCATGTATGCTTTCAAGTTCAGTTGTACCTCTTTGCGCGCATAGAAAAACGGAATATTTCCACCATTCATTCAAAATTATGTTAGGATTTGAAAAAAAGTACATATCTGCATCGCAGTATATAATGTGATCAACTTCGGGGTAACGCTTCAATATATGGAGACAAAATGGAGCTTTTAACGTCCAGCAATACTCTTTTAAGCTTCTTTGATTCTTTACATTAAGGAGTTCTTGATTTTCAACTTCTTTAACGTGAATAATAATAGCATGTTGCAACTGCAATTTTATTAACCTTTCGTAAGTAAAATCATCCATACAACAAATCCATACTTTAAAGTTTTCTGCCTGATTTGCTAGTGAATAGTAACTGGTTAGCCCTTGAATAATATATTTTTGACTTATAATGAATGAGAAATTCAAGAAATTATCCCACTGATTCATTTGTCTTCTTAAATTTGAATTCTTATATGGAGTCGTTGCTTCTTTAATATGTTTACTACTTAAGAGTTTATTTGCTTCTTCACCCATTTTTAATTTTAATTCACTAATAATGGATTGAATTCGGCTTAAATAAGGAGTGTAAATGCAATCTAGTATATTATGAGGTATTTCAATTTTTCCTAAGGACCAAAGATCGAATTCCACTTCACTAAAAATTGTAATGCATGCAAAATGATACACAACTAATTGATCTGTCTCAATATATACTTCGTTTGAGTTTTTAGAAATACTAAAATTATTATTGTAAATACAATTCCATGGTGCTGCATTTACTCCTAAATTTCTTGATATCTTTACCTTCGGAAAATAAATAGGAATATTATCCAAATATTTTTGGTCTCCAAACCTTCCATTATCAGGATTAGCACTACACCACTCCAAACACTTATTCTTCCACCATCTTACACTTTTTAATCCGTAAACATCATTTTTAAAGCCGATTAATCCTGCTTGATATTTGCCATATGCTTTTTCTACCCAATCACGATCCCTCTGAGGACAAAGAAAAACAGAATTCTCTCCCCATTCATCAAATATAACAGCAGGATTAGAGAAAAAGCATAAATCACCATCACAATAAAGAACGGAAGGTAATTCATAATTTACAAGCAAATATTCTATGAAAACAGACTTCAAAGTCCAACAATACTCATTCACTTTTCTTTCTTTCTTAATACTTTTTAATTGATCATCCTCCACTTCTTCTACTCTTATTAGCATTACATGATTCAAATTCATTTCCTTCAATATCGAAAAAGCAAATGAATCAATACAACAAATCCACAATGTACACTCTTTTGTGTTCTCCATTAAAGAGTGTTGTAAAGCAATTACCTTTAAAACATATTCTGTTCCTACTATGACGCAAAGATGATTGCCGTGTCTAACGTTCTTATTAGAATCTAATTGAATATTTTTATTGACTGTAGTATGTGTAGAACTATTTTTGACAATAATCTTTCGAGATCGCTGAAAATTTATTTTTTCTTTAGGAGGAATATATGGGCGAGGTACATTCTCTTTTCCATAGTGAATGTTCAATATTTTTTCATTCCTTTTCATTATTTTTATTAGGGTCCCAGCTTTCATTTGCTTCTTTCAGATCTTTTGGCGTATCCACACTTATCCAAAAACCATTAAATTCATAAACCGCTAGTTCGTTATTTTTTATTAAATTCCTCAATGGTTCTTCCTCAAGAATACAGGTATCCTCATCACTTAAGTAACTAAATATCTCTTTATTAAATACAAAAAAACCTCCATTTATTAAAGTATCAAGTAGGGGTTTTTCCTTAAATTCTGTAGCAATTCCGTTTTCAATCTGTAATAAACCATACTGACTATTTTTCCTAATACCAGTCAATGTTGCAATTTTACCGTTTGCCTTGTGAAATTTTATAAGCTCATTAATATCGACATGCGCTAACCCGTCACCATAAGTTAATAAAAATAGTTCATCTTGCATATGATTTTCAAGCTTTTTTAACCTAGCACCAGTCATTGTTTCTATTCCTGTATCAATAAATTTTATTTTCCACGATTCTTTTTTCTCAAGCAATTGATACTGATTTTTCTCAAGATCTAAACTAAAATCATTCTCTTTCCAATTATAATTCATGAAATATTCTTTAATTTGTTCCCCTTTATACCCTAATGGCAATATAAACTCTTGATGTCCAAATTTACTATACCAGTTCATAATATGCCAAATGAGAGGTTTTCCCTGAACCCGGACTAATGGTTTAGGAACATCTTTTAGAATCCCCTGCATCCTTAGCCCTTTCCCCCCGCACAAAATTATGACTTTCATAATATCTCTCCTGACACGATTGGATTATATAGCTAATGTAAAGTATGCGGACAGAATATGAACTGTATACACTTTTGTACCATAAGGACAAATTTCTATAAAAGCCGCTTTAAAACTTAATCTTCTTTTCATCTGAAGCATCATATCTTTCGTATTTTTTTATTTTAATAAAAAAGAACAAAGCATGAATACTAGTGTTTCATGCTTTGTTCCTAATTCTCAAATAGCTTTTTATCTTTACTAACAAATAGCAAAATTCTTCTTAGAAGCTCCCTAAAAAAATTCATTTTAAGCTCTGTCCTTGTATAAAAAAGTTCTTTACTAAAATAGTAGGAAAACCTTATGGTCTTATAGCATGTTCCCATTTATGAGTGCATTCTGTTAATATGTATCCTACTTTTCCTATTAAAAAACCTAATTTCTCAATTTATTGTAGAGAAATTAGGCTTTTTTCATCACTCCATTAAAGCGCCCTATAGTTTAATGACTTGGTTTACTGATTATATCTTCAATTATTCACTTTGAACTATATAGATATAGTTTTTGTTGCAACTGTTTGTTGAAATGCCTTATCATGCTCAACAATAACCATTGTGGGATTAAATTGTTGAATAAGCTCTTCAATCTGCATACGCGAATAAATATCAATAAAATTTAATGGTTCATCCCATATATATAAATGAGCTTTTTCACATAAACTTTTAGCGATAAGCAGCTTTTTCTTTTGTCCACCAGAATAATGAGATATATCTTTCTCAAATTGAATTCGGTCAAAATCCATCTTACGTAGGATGGATTTAAATAACGTCTCATCAATCTCGTTCTCTTCAATAAAGTCCGATAACAATCCCTTCAAATGAGAAGTATCTTGTTGGACATAGGAAATAATGAGTCCTGAACCTAAATTAACTGAGCCTGTATGCTGTATTAGATGTCCTAGAATTAGTTTTAGGATACTACTTTTCCCGCTTCCATTCTTTCCATCAAGTACAATTCGGTCCCCTTGTTCAACTATGAAGCTAATTGGTTCATTTACTATTTGGTCAACATACTTAACAGACACATCAGCCAAAACAACTAATTCATTTGACTGAAATTTCAATTGTTCTAATTTTAACGACTCAGTTTTCTCCACATTTTTTAGTAATTTTGACTTTTCTTCAATAGCTTTTTGTTGCCTTGATTCAAGGTTCTTCGCTCTCTTCATCATCTTGGCCGCTTTATGTCCTACAAAACCCTTATCTAACTTAGATCCTGAATTCCTTGTTCCATTTTTGGAAGCTTCCACTTGATGAGACCAATCTGCTGAACGCTTTGAAGACTGTTTTAATCTCCCTATGTCTTTTTGTAGACGCTCATTTGTAGCCTCTTCGTGTTCCTGCTGTCTATCAAAATTTAACTTCCAAGAAGAATAGTTACCACTTTGAACTTCAATATTTGCTCTATTTATAGATAAGATATGGTCAACGCATCCATCTAAAAAGATTCTGTCATGTGAAATTAAAATAAACCCTTTTTTCTTCCTTAGATAATCAGAGACCATCTTTCGTGCATCAGTGTCTAGATGATTTGTTGGCTCATCAATTAATAGAAATTGACCCTCATTCAAAAACAGTGCAGCAAGCAACACCTTTGTTTGTTCTCCATTTGATAATGTTTTAAATGGTCGGTACATAACCTCGGAATCAACATTTAAATAGGATATTTCACGCAGGAATTCCCAATCTTCTGCTTGGGGACAAATTTCTTCAAGAATTTCATGAGTAAACTTGTTCTTATCCGAAACAGGGTAAGGGAAATAATTAAATTCTACCGAAGCAGTAATTTTTCCACTATACTCATAATTCCCTAATAATAAATTAAAGAATGTCGTTTTACCTCGCCCATTTCTACCGATAAATCCCAGTTTCCAATCTGTATCTATTTGAAAGTTTACACCTTCAAAAATATTATCAAAGCTACCTGGGTATGAAAAAGTTAAGTCTTGAACTTTTATCATTGACATAATAATTCCTCCTTTATATATCAACACTTTTCGTATAAAGTCGGAATATCCATCAATTTTTTAATTCCTCCATATAAGCGTGATGGATATTAACGACTTATATAGAGCATTACATGTGTAACAATAGTGTCTGAATTACTCATTTTTCTCTCTCCTTTATTTGTTCGGTTACAGTTACGGATTAATAAATATCAACTTACCTATAAGAGAATAAAAAAACCTCCCAATTTGTAATTGGAAGGATTAGTCTTTCACTTATACTTAATAAGTCCTTATTAATCATTGGAATTATGACAAATAAAGTATGAACTGATTTATAAAAAATAGATAGACTAACCCTATATTTTGTAGTTTGAAGTTATTAATTTCAAATTTAAATATAGATTAGTTAATCATTATTCATTCATCAGTCCTCTCATAATTCTATTTTTAGAGTAACATTCTTTTTTACGGAATGCAATATCACAATCATCTTCACCTCAAATTACTGCTAACTACTTCTTTAAAATCAACAATGTATATTCCTTCTTTCTTTATACTTCCCCTCCATAAAAACCTTAATCCTGAATTGTGTGGCCTTAAAACAAAGTTTGATCAAAAAGTGAAAACAAAATTTTATTCAAAATCACAATCCATTTAAAGAAAACTAACTGTACAATAAGCAAAAGGATCCATTCAAAAAGAACATTAATCAAAATGGATTCTTTTTGAATGAACAATTCATGTAATAAAAAATCCAAATTCATTTAAAATTCTTCGATTTTTATTTTTCTGATATTCAAGCGTAATATATGTACATAAGAGAATAATCAAAAGATATATACCTAC
>NZ_JBALLY010000060.1:0-282 GCF_036963045.1 Bacillus sp. JJ864
TTAGATATGTATAATATATGCCCTTGACTTTGAACCTTGCAGGGTCGTGTTTCTTCTGGATAGGGAGCAGGTTACCTCAGCTCCAACACCTATCAAGGTTACACGACCCTTCTTCAAAGTAAAGGAACCGCTAACGCTCATATATTATACGTAATGGCCATAATTAATTTGGTCTGTTTAATGTGTAAAAGATGTTGAATTTTCACTAAAAAGGCGTACATGTTGAACATTATGTACGCCAATTTTTTTAGTATAGTTAATTAGGGTACCGCCAGCATTTCG
>NZ_JBALLY010000060.1:373-39670 GCF_036963045.1 Bacillus sp. JJ864
CGCCAGGATAGGAATGTATAAAAAATGAATAAAGTCATGGGAAAAGAAAAAGGTGGATTCCTTGTGAGAGTAGGGATCCGCCTTTTTCTTGCTACTGATAATAGGTGATTATGTAAATTAGATTTGTATAGAATATCCATTCGAACCTTTGGATCTTCTTCAACTAACGGAGCAGTTTAGTTAAATAAGAAAGATAAGTTTTTTAATATGGAGAAAATATATTTAGCTTTATTTCTTAGAGGGAGTAAAGCTTTTAATTTATAATAAATCCAGTAAAGACATAAGAGGTATATACTAATGAACAACACATTTCTAGATTTATTCGGTGAGTTCATTGAAACAGAAGACGGCTTTTTACTTAAAAAAGTTAATGAGTAAAGTAGTGAATAAGATAATCGAAAAATAATGGAGGGATAGAATTGCTATATTCACATGTACAACTGCTGGATGGGAATGATCAGCGGTGCAATCATTGTGAAAGAAGCATAGGAGGAAGTAAAAGCTCTATAAAGAAAATCGGCTATATCCAATGGGAATAGCTGATTTTAAAAATATTTAGAAAATCTAGTTGACACTCCCGCTACTCGGTGATAGAATGTGCTTGTAATAAGTAATACTGAATATCTTCTCAAAAGATATTCAGTAAAAATTCGCCTTAGTACTCTGTGATACTGAATATAAGTCAGACAGAATAGAGGGGGTAGAGGAGGATCAGAACATGGAAAATTTAACTGAAATGCTGAAGGGTTCGCTGGAAGGTTGTGTGCTGGAAATCATCAGCCGCCGTGAAACCTATGGCTATGAGATTACCCGCCACCTGAATGAGCTTGGGTTTACCGAAGTCGTGGAAGGGACGGTCTATACCATCCTCGTGCGATTAGAGAAGAAAAAACTTGTGAATATTGAAAAGAAACCGTCAGATATGGGGCCGCCTCGCAAGTTTTATTCACTAAATGAGGCTGGCCGCCAGGAGCTTAAATTGTTTTGGAAAAAATGGGAGTTTGTATCATCAAAAATTAACGTCTTGAAGTCAAACTAGCTTCATAAGATAAGATATTCCGTCCGATATTTTTTGGGTTTCTTGTTCTGCTTTATAAAAAAGGAGGAAAAATAATATGATGGAAATGTTCAAAAAATTGATTGGTGATAAAAAAGAGTACAAAATGATGATGGCACGAGTTGGAGCCTTGCCAGAGGACTACCAGTTTGTGTTTAAAAAAATTCAAAACTACATGTGGAATTTCTCAGCGGGCAACGGGATGGATATGCTACACATACAGTATGAATTAATCGATTTGTTTGAAGCTGGTGCGGCGGAAGGTAGACAAGTGCTGGAAATCACTGGGGAGGACGTGGCGTCCTTTGCTGACGAACTAGTGGCAAACGCTAAAACTTATGTCTCCAAGTATCGTGATGATTTGAATCAAAGTATCATGAAGCGATTGAGAAAAAAATAAATACAATAGATAATACTGACTGATTAGCTGGTTACAAATGTGAATTGCCGCCATCGCTATTCAGTTATATTTTCAACTCAGTACTAAGTAATACAGATTATCTGTATTACTTAATAGAAAGGTGTAGGCAATCTAGCTTCGTAAAGCACTTTTTATAAGGAGGAAAAAAGTATGAGCGATGTAGCGATTTCTGTAAAAGGGTTAAAAAAATCTTTTAAAGATAAGGAAGTCTTAAAGGGGGTGGATTTTAAGGTGCAGCGTGGCGAAATTTTCGCACTGCTGGGCTCAAATGGGGCGGGCAAGACGACGACGGTCAACATCCTCTCGACGCTGATGAAGCCCGATGGCGGCGAAGTAGGTATTTGCGGCTTTGACGTCCAGCGTCAACCGGATCATGTTCGCCAAAGCATCAGCCTGACAGGGCAGTTCGCAGCTTTAGACGGCATGCTCACCGGGCGGGAAAACTTGATGATGATCGCCAAGTTGCGGGGAGTTTCCAATCCCGCTCAAGTCGCCGACAATCTGCTTGCAAGATTCAGCCTGACCGATGCGGCCAACCGCCGGGCGGACCAGTATTCCGGCGGGATGAAGCGCCGACTTGATATCGCCATGAGCCTGATCGGGACGCCAGCAGTCATTTTTCTCGATGAACCGACGACAGGGCTTGACCCCGAAGCGCGGATTGAAGTCTGGGATACCGTCAAGGAGCTTGCCGGTGGCGGCACGACCATCTTACTGACGACCCAGTACCTGGAGGAAGCCGAACAACTGGCGGACCGTATCGCCATCCTGCATGGCGGAAAAATCATCACGACCGGTACTCTTACCGAACTCAAAGAGATGTTCCCGCCAGCGAAAGTGGAGTACATCGAGAAGCAGCCGACATTGGAGGAAATTTTCCTCGCGATCATTGGCAAAAAGGAGGAGATGTAAATGAAAAGTAAAACAGGGGTATTACTAGGACGTTTAATGCGCAACATCATGCGCAGCCCGGATACGATTATCACGGTGGCGATTACGCCGATTATGATGCTGCTGCTGTTTGTCTACGTATTTGGCGGCGCCATAAAGACAGGCACGGACAACTACGTCAATTATTTATTGCCGGGAATCTTACTGATGGCTATCGCATCAGGCGTCGCTTACACTTCACTGCGGCTGTTTACGGATGTAAAGAGCGGTCTGATGGCGCGTTTCATTACCATGCCCATCAAGCGCTCGTCGGTATTGTGGGCTCACGTGTTGACATCGCTTGTTTCCAATGCGCTTACTGTCGTGGTGGTTATCCTCGTCGCCCTCTTGATGGGCTTTCGTTCCAGCGCTGATATCCTGGATTGGCTCGCGGTAGCTGGGATACTCGGGCTGTTTACGCTGGCGCTGACATGGCTGGCTGTCATTCCCGGATTGACAGCTAAGTCTATGGAAGGGGCGACAGCCTACTCGTATCCGCTGATTTTCCTGCCGTTTATCAGTTCGGCCTTTGTCCCCACCGAAACCATGCCTAAAATTGTCCGTGCGTTCGCAGAGAACCAGCCCGTGACTTCAATAGTGAATACGATTCGTGCTCTCTTGTATGAAGGGTCTGTTGGCAACGGTATCTGGATCGCGCTTGCCTGGTGCGTCGGCATCATGGTCATTGCTTACTTCTTCGCCAGTAAAGTATTTAAACGTCAGTTGGGATAAGTACACCATCGGTTCGGTGTCTCGTGGCAACTAAATCTTCCAAAATAAAATATATGTTTAGAAAAATATAGAAAAATTTTCCTTACTTTAATTATTTGTCATGTTCTCAGGGTAACTATTGTCGATATAACACCTTCATATAAATGGTGGATAGGTTTATTATTAATAGTCATTACATGAATAAGAAGAAAAGAGATGGTTCTGCCATCTCTTTATCTATTTTTTACAAACTAGAATATTAGATTATTATTTTACTGATACCCACTCAACGTTTCTAATGTTGCATAAAATTCTTTCATATTTTGCTACAAATATCGTGCGATTATCGCAATTTAATTTGCAACACTTATTGATAGCCTATTTTATGTTTAGCACAATAAAATTAAGGTTTTTACTTCCAACAAATGTCTTAACGAGGGAAATGTGATATTTCGTTGGCGGTACCCCATGCCTATCAACCTAACAGAACAGGTTGTCCCAAAAATGATAAAAATGAACTTCGTTGCTATAAAAAACAAAAAATTTTCGTTTAGGGGGGACTTCAAAATCTTAGCTTGATGGCGATACTCCTTAATTAAAGAAAGTTATATCGTTTGTAAGAAAGTCGTACCGTTTATAAAAAAGATGAACTGAAACAACTTATCTAAGTGGCGAAGGGATTTCATTTCATCTTTTTTATTGAACTAATGGAGAAGGATAGTTGTAGAATATTGATATAAAATATATCTTAAAGAAAATGGTACAGGAGGTGCTAAAATGGCTAGGTTAAAATTATTAAAAAGTATAGGGCATAACACTGTTCATAGCTATTTAAGCTTAATGATTTATAGAGATAACGGATATGTTATTGAGCATTTATATAATATTGCTAAAGAAAAAAATATAGATAGTATTGTTATAGATATTTTAGGAAGAAGTATTAAACCTAAAGCTTTTGAAATTCCAGTAATAAAGGAGTCTTTAGATGCTTTAGGAAAAGACTTCGAACGTCTTTTAAAAGGTGAAAATATCCCCTTAGACAATATTTTTTTGCAACAGCAAGCATAGTTTATAATTTAGAAAACCCACACATTGGTGATTCTGGTGATAAACTAGAAAAACATGGTTGTTTTGTTGAAATTATAGATAAAAATGGAAAATCACATAAAATTATCGTTAAAGAATGGTGGCGATAGTCCCAGACTTCTTTAACAAATGGGTGCTTAAGTGACATATGAATCATAGAAATGATCGAACTTTTTTTAGAAATTTTATAACCATTCACAAGAAAAGACTTCATTTTGCGCAATCTATATTTCAAAATGAAGTTTTTCTTATACAGACAAATAAGGTTTAATGGCAATTTTTTAATTAAACTTTATTTCAAAGCTATAATATACATATTATTTTTAAGAAAGTTCTTGTAAGTAACGTTTGATTGTTGCAAATGAGTAAGTGTCTTTTTTTTTAATGCGCAGGAAAATGAAGGGACGGTGTGAAAAAGTGCTATAAGGAACGGGATTCATAAAAAAGAAACGATTGCTTTTTTAAATCAAAGGAGGGAATCGTATGTATATTTTGATCGGGAGTGGACTTTTAATTGTAGTTCTTGTCATTTTATTAGCAGAAAAAATTGCTCCAAACTCAGTGATGATGGTAAGTTTTCAAGGAATACAATTGAAAAAGTTTCTTTTAGGATTTACAGCTATTGGCGTTCTTTGTACTGCTTACGGTATATATCATAAAGTGACATATAAACTTCCTTATATGGATATTACGGTAAGTAATGAGAAATATACTGTCTTTGGAAACATTGGGGGATTAGGTTATTATTCCGATGAATTGATTAAAAAAGGAAAAGAAACGCACATGTATATAACACTTTGGGAAGAGATTCGCCAAACGGATGCTCGAATGGTTATCGCTTATCCATCTGGAAAAGTGGAAGTTTGGGAGCCGCAACTGTCTTTGCTTACGGATACAATGAAACAAGACGGGAATAAGAAGTTTAAAATTAAAGAAATTTATGAACTGTCTTCTTACACGTTTAAAGAACCCGGAAATGTAAAAGTAACTTTAAAAAATGGAGCGGATACGATTGGTAGTATGTCAGTGAAAGTGCAAGAATAAATTTTGAAGAATGGTGTGTATATTTTGCTTTTTAGGTAAAAGGATTCGATATACTTTTTGTCGAATTTACAGGAAATAGGTGGCGTAAATGTATGGTATTGCTAATTAAGTGTAAATAAGAAAGAAGGGATTCGCATTGAAGTATGTAGTTATACAAAAACATAGGACGAATTATCCGAATCCTATTAGCTTAGTTCAGGGACAGTCATTTATTATTGGGGATAAATATAATGGACCAGAAAAATGGGATAATTGGTACTTTTGTACAACAGTAGATAAAAACAGTTCAGGTTGGGTTCCAGCGCAACTTATACAATGGAAAGGAACAGAAGGTATTGCGAAGGGAAATTATACTGCAAAAGAGTTGAATGTTGATGAAGGTGAACACCTGGTCGGGTTAAAAGAACTTAACGGATGGATTTGGTGTCAAAGAGTTCTTACTATTGAAGAAGGATGGGTACCAAAAGAAAATGTAAAGCTTACTATATAAATAGAAAGAAGAGCCATTAATCAGAGAAAATAAAAATTCGCAAGTAACGGGGAGGCTGGAGCAATGATTTATGTAGTTAGACACGGACAAACAGATTTGAACAGAGAAGGAAGACTGCAAGGAAGAGCGGGTTTATCTTTAAATGAACATGGGGTAGAGCAAGCGAAACGTTTAAGAGATAAATTGAAAAATATAAAATTTGACTACGTATTTTCCTCTCCGCAAGAACGAGCGATTCAAACAGCTGAGATAGCGACAGGTATAAAAGCCATAACTGATGAAAGACTTGATGTTTTTGACTTAGGAGAAACTGATGGATTAAAAAAAGGTGAAGTGAAGATGGTTGGAGCTGTTCCTGATTCTAGTGTTTATAACGGCGCTGAAGAACCTAATAGTTACGTGAAAATAGTTTTTAGTTTTATGAATGAACTTGAAAGTAAATATGGCAAAAAAGAGTTAAACATTTTATTATCCGGACATAGATGTACAACAGGTTGCATTGCTGCTTATTTTGAAGGGATACCGGAAGACAGTAATATTTTAAGGATTTCATCAAATAATGGAGAATATAAAGTATACAACTTCAAATAATCGCAAAATTTCGAAATAAGGAGAAGATATATGATTAAAGCCGTCATTTTCGATTTAGATGGAACTCTATTAGACAGAGATCAATCCCTTAAACTTTTTATTAAAGACCAATATAAAAGATACATCAATGAATTTAAGCATATACCTGAAGAACAATATGTAACTAGGTTCATTGAATTAGATAATAAGGGATATGTTTGGAAAGACAAAGTATACGAGCAATTGCTCAGAGAATATGCTATTTCCAGTTTAACTCAGGAGCAATTGTTAGAGGATTACATAAAGAATTTTCAGCATCACTGTATGCCATTCCCTCATATGGAGAACGTTTTACAGGAGCTCAAAAAAAGAGGGTTCTTATTAGGGATGATTACAAATGGATTTACTGAATTTCAATTACTGAATATTCGCTCTCTTGAGATTGAGAAGTATATGGATACCATATTAGTGTCCGAGCAAGAGGGGATAAAAAAACCACAAGCTGAAATCTTCCTAAGAGCTTTAGAAAGATTAGGTGTCAACCCCGAAGAAAGTATTTACATAGGAGATCATCCAGAGAATGATGTAATTGGGGCAAGGAATGTAGGCCTACATGCAATGTGGAAAAAGGATATATTTTGGGGACGGCCTTTTGCAGATGAGCATGTTATTGAGGATTTACAAGAGTTGTTGTCCAAAGTTAATACATTCCAAAAAGTTTAATAAAGCAAAGGATACAGAGAAAAAAATAACGCTAAATTAAACATAGTCGTATAGGGGGAATTGAATTGTTCATGCGAGAGGCAACGGAAAGTGATGCAGCGGAAATTTTATGTATTCGAAAGAGCATTATTTCTCAAAATGATTTTTTTATTCCTACAAGCGAAGAGTTTCATGTTGATATTGAAACGCAGAGAGAGAAAACCATTACAAACAGTAAGCAAGGCGGCGTAACATTTGTTGCAGAAGACGGTGGACGTATTGTTGGTTTTTTAGTGTTTACAAGAAATTCTATGAAACGCTTAAATCATACTGGCTTATTTGGAATGGGAATTTTAGAAGACTATCGTAATCAAGGTGTAGGAACAAAATTGCTTTCGCAATTAATAGACTGGGCAAAAACACAAGAAGGTATAGAAAAAATTTGTTTAGGTGTTTTCTCAACAAACGAAAGAGCAATAAAAGTATATGAAAAAATCGGTTTCAAAGAAGAAGGCAGAGAAAAACGACACATTAAATTTGAGGATGGACGATATGCGGATAATGTTCTGATGGCATTGTATTTGCAATAATAAATGAACATTGGAATAAAGGAGGACTTTCATGACATTCCCAATTCTAGAAACAAAACGTCTACGCTTAATCGAAATAAACCAAACCTATAGCCAAAATATATATGACATTTTTTCACTTGAAGAGGTAACGCGTTACTATGGCATGAATCCTTTTAAAGAGGTCGAGCAAGCTGTTCGGATGGTCGATTCTTTTGCAAAAAATTTTCAAGAAAAACGTGCGATTCGTTGGGGGATCGTTGTGAAGGAAACAGATGATTTTGTTGGTACAGTAGGATTTAATAATTTACAACTTTGGAGTAAACGAGCTGAAATAGGTTACGATATTCATCCTGTCTTTTGGAGAAAAGGATATGCATCTGAGGCAGTAAAAGTAGTGTTAGCATATGGATTCCAAGAGATAGATTTATTTCGTGTTGGAGCGATTACTTATCCTGAAAATAAGGCATCTTCTTATTTGTTATTAAAATTAGGGTTTCAGAAAGAAGGATTATTAAGAGGTTATATTTATCAAGGAAACCAATCAAATGATGCTTTAGTTTATTCCATTTTGAAAACAGATTGGGAGAAAAAACGATTTAAAACAAATCCTTCTTTGAGAATGCAAAATGACAAGAAAATAAAATAGAATGATTTTGATTCAAACTAGCTCTTTATATCATGAAATCTTAAATGGTAATTTTTATTTGTATTTCTTTTCTATCCAATTAATGAAAAGGTACTGCATACTCAATTCAATTACCATTAAAAACAGATGAAATGAGTAACGATATTCTAGAAAAAGATATAATGCACTAAATGGGACACTTAAGAAAATACTGCCGTATTTATTTTTAGTAAAGAAGTAAATAGCCGCTCCGCAAATCATACCGATTAATAATGATTCCATGGCTATAAATAGAATGGAGTCTCTGGAGTAGAAGTCTAGTATGTAAGTGAATTGTCCTGGGAAGTTTGTATAAAAAATCCAAAGTAAGATAATCCATATATTTAAAGCAATGATGAAATCTTTTCCGAAATGTATTGTTATAAATGCTTGCCAATTACGATGCCGTATAACTCTTATACTTCTTATTAAGAGGAAGATAAGAGCAAAGAACCCAGCCCAAGTAATTATTACTTGTGTAATCTCTGAAATGGTAATCACCCCTTTAACTTTCATTATTTTTCTTTTGGGTTGATTATTGTATCGAAGAATTGGAATAGAAATGCGTATACGAAAAGTGGAATCGTAATATATAAGCTTGTTGTATGTGGTTTTAAAATAATTTTCCCGATTAATGGACAAAGAGTTAGTAAGAAACCAATATGCTGCAATATTTTTCGTTTTTTATCTCTAACACATCCTTTTTGAGGAATCTTACACTATTATTATACAATTCACCAACAGGAATCTCCTGCATTTTCAAGAGAATATGCTTTTCTTTCTATAGAGAATATTTCCATCTTTCTCCGTATAAGCTAAAATAAAGTAAAACTTTCTTTTTTGAGAATCTAGGGGACAAAGATAAAATGTAAGGAATGATGGATATGTGGAGAAAATTAGTAATTGTTGTTGTGTTATTAGGTTTAGCTGGTTATGCAATTTATGAGCAGTTTGGGAAAGAGAAAGTAGAAGTAGCAGATAATCAAGAGCAAAATACAAAGGATGAAAAAGAAGTAATTGCGCAAAATGGCATTGAAATTGGAAAAGTGGCACCTGATTTTGAATTGTCCAAGCTTGATGGTACTAAGGTAAAGCTTTCTGATTTAAAGGGTAAGAAAGTTATTGTGAACTTTTGGGCAACGTGGTGTGGTCCATGTCAAAGAGAAATGCCAGATATGCAGGAATTTTACAGTAAGTATCAAAAGGATGTAGAAATATTAGCGGTAAATTATACAGCGTCAGAGGGAACTGATGGAAAAGAGAAGGTCCGGAAATTTGCAGAGGAGAAAGGTGTTACCTTTCCGATTCTTCTTGATACAGATATAAAGGTAACAACTACTTATAAAGTCCTTACGATTCCAACGTCATATTTTGTTGATACAAAAGGTGTGATCCAAGATAAATTTATTGGACCGATGACGGTGCAGGAAATGGAGAAAAGAGTTGCGGATTTAAAATAAAAGATGAGAGTAGGAATGGCATGTGTACCATTCCTATTTTCTATTTAAAAGCTATATATAAGTTAAAAAAACCACTTTTTTAGGGAGAACGAGAGCATCTGGCCGCGCTTAGAAGCGATTAGGACCTTTTTCTACCACATGCAAGGTTTAAAACAGAAGGAGAAAGCAAGTGCAGGTCAAGTAGTATTCTGCTAGCAGCGATTTATATATTGGAAAATGAAAAAGGATATGGTTCATTACCATAACATGGGGTTGATTTTTTGAAAATGAATTATTTTTAATACACGGAACGGAGAGTGGCGACTCCTGCGGGAATAGCGAGGGAAGTGAGACCCCGCAGGCTTGCCGAGGAGGCTCGCTCTCGCCCGCGGAAAGCGTCCACTCGGAGTGGAGTGTATGTCACCCCGGCTTTTGGTGATGAACCAAGGATATATAATTGAGTTTCTTATATTATATTAAGTTATAATAGAAATAAAAAGCTGAGGAGAAGGTTATGGGAAATTTTACAGGAGATTATGTTGTAATTGATTTTGAAACAACGGGGTTCAATCCTTTTCAAGATAGCATTATTCAAATGGCTGCAATTCGATATCGAAATCATATTTGTACGGATCAATTTGTTTCGTATGTGAACCCAGAGAAAATGATTCCAAGTCGTATTACAATGTTGACAGGGATTCGGAATTTTGATGTTGCAGATGCGCCGACAATTGATATTGTATTACCAGAGTTTGTTTCATTTCTTGGAGAAGATACAATTATTGCTCATAATGCTTCTTTTGATATGCGGTTTTTAAAGAGTAATATGGAACGATTAAGACTTGGTACACTGAAAAATACCGTGATTGATACACTTAGTTTAGCAAAACGATATATAAAACATGTACCGAATCATAAATTAGAAACCCTAAAGCGATTGTTACAAATTAAAGTTGCCTCTCATAATGCATTAGATGATTGTTTCACTTGTGCAGCTGTATATCAAAAGTGTGTAGAGCTAAAGGGTGGAAAAGTAAAAAAAGTGATTTCTGAAGGTGTAACAAAGGAAGAAGAAAGAGCATATGAGATTGTAAAAGAAATATTGGAAAAGCATAATAAAGATATAACAGTGATTCGTCATGCCTGTGTCGGGAATTATTTGGATATTAAAGCAATGAGCTCGTTTGCAAGAATTAAGCTAAAGGGAAGAAAAAGATACGTATTAACAAATAAAGAACAAGATGAAATAGTAGCATTGTATCCGAACGTTTTATGTGAAGTTGCTACGAAAAGTGAATGGGGCCTTACAAGAATCATGATTGATCAGCCTGAAGATTTAATTTCTTTTGAAGCTGTGATTCTTGAGGCGTATGAGAAAGGAATGCAAACATTGCAGCGTTCCTAAAGTGAAGTTAGTTGCATTGTAAGTACGAAAAATAAAATTTTCTCATAAATCTGATTAGAGTGTTTTTTTACTGTTCATACTAGTAACACGAAAGTGAGGGTGAACAGTATGAGAAGAACTCGGCGAAAATCGTTTGAAGAGCTTGTGAAAGAAAATAAACAACAACTACTCAATGATCGTGATGCGATTGAACGGATTGAAGAAAAATTAGAGAAGCGCTACGAAATACGTATTTTTAAGCAGGCTGAATAATTCTTACAACTAGAATGATACTAGTTGTAAGGAGGCGATATTATGGGTAATCCAAAGAAAAATCCAAAAGATTTTGCACCAAATCAGCTTGGGACGCAATCAAGAGCAGCAGGCGGTAATAAAGGGAAACAAATGCAAGATAAATCAGGGAAACAACCAATTGTTGATAACGGTTAGAAAGAGGGAGAATGAAATCATTCTCCTTCTTTTTTGCATACATAATTAAAGGATTTTTTTACAAACTAATGTTGTATGTATTTTCAATAAAGGAGGAAGACATGATGCCAGAACAAACCAAACCAAATCCAGATGATCGCAGTGATAACGTTGAGAAATTGCAAGAGGCGGTATATAACACAATTGAAAATATGAACGAAGCAAGGGAAGCAGCGGAGTTTTCAAATGAGAAAGATCGCGTGGCAATTGAAGCGAAAAATGAGCGCCGTATGGAAAGTATCGAAGGAATGCGAAAAGAGATTAAAGAGGAAGCTGCATATCGCAATCAGTAAGAGAAGGCTGACAATTGTCAGCCTTTTTTTGTAATGGAAAAGTTTTCTGAAAGGAGTCGCCAATTTTGCGGGAAAGGTAAACCAATTTTCCAATAACTGATACCGCGAATTCCTTGTTCTTTTATTAAATTAAACTTACTTTGAACAGATCTAGCATCTTCAAACCATACTTCATGTTTTACTCCATTTGCATCGTAATAATTGAAGTGAGGAGCTTGAGAAGTGAAGTCATATTGAATTGGGACATTGTATTTTCGGGCAAGTGAAACGGCAGCAATAGAACTAACTGCTTTTGCAGGAGGATTTCCTTGTTTAAACGGAACAATCCAATCAAATCCGTATAAGTTTTGCCCCATCATAATTTTCCGCGGCGGCATTTGTGATTTTGCATATTGAATGACTTGTTTTACAGGACCAATTGGAGATACTGCAAGAGGCGGTCCACCTTGCCATCCCCAGTCGTATGTCATAATGACAACGAAATCAACAATTTCACCTTGTGCCTTATAATCATGAGCTGCAGCTGGACCTTTTTGAGTTGAACTTGTTTTTGGGACGACAGTTGTACTGAGTGTATATCCTTTTGGTAGACGTGTTTTTACTTTGCGTAAAAATTGATTATATGCTTCGCGGTCTGCCAGTGCAAAGTTCTCAAAATCGAAGTGGATATCACGCATTCCGTATTTTTGAGCGGTTTGTAAAATGTTTGTAATAAACGTATTTTGAATGGTTTCGTTGCGTAAAATAATGCTTGCTAATTCAGAGCTAAAACTTCCATTTTCAAGATTTGTAATAACGAGCATTGGAATCGTCTGCCCTTGTTTTGCAATTGCGACGATTTCAGATGTTTGTGTGGGTTCTTTCAGTGTTCCATCACGTTTTGCTTCAAAGCTAAAGTAAGCCAAATAGGTTAAATATGAATTGATTGCTTTGGTGGAAGCAAGTAAGCTTTCTTTAATTGGAATTGTGGATGGTTGTAAATAGGCAATGGATTCAATAATTTTTTTTGTTCCTTTTGGTACATAGAGTTGCTGTCCGACTTGGAGATTGGATTTTAATGATAAATGATTCACTTTTGCTAAGCTGGCAAGAGGTACGTTGTAGGTTAAGGCAATTTTATATAAGCTATCACCTGGTTGTACATAGTAGGTATTTCCTTGTGTATTCACAATTAATGCTTGCCCGACGACGAGTGTTTCAGCTGGGTTTAACCCATTATCCTTCACAATTGTTTCTGCTGTTGTTCCATACTGCTTAGCTAATTTATACACGTTATCGCCACTTCGTACAGTTATAATTTGTAGCATATGCTCACTCCTTTAAGGAAAAAAGATCCGCCACTTCTATTTTATTTTCAGATTCTCTGTATTATGATTAAAGGTGTAGAAAGAAACGCAAGCGAGAAGGAGTTAAAATGATGTTTATAGCAGAACAGGAGATTGACATCCGTTATGCAGAGACAGATCAAATGGGTGTCGTGTACCACGCAAATTATTTAGTATGGTTAGAACTTGGCCGTACGAAATTAATTCAAGATTTAGGGTTTTCGTATGTTGAAATGGAGAATGATGGGGTTGTATCTCCTGTACTTGATTTGCAAATTACATACCGAAAAGCAATGCGTTACGGAGAAAAAGCTATTGTGAAAACATGGGTGGAGTCTGTGAGTCCACTACGTGTTGTATATGGCTATGAAATTTATAATGGAAACGGTGAACGTTGTATTACAGCATTTACAACGAATATTTGTGCTAAAAAAGAAGGTTTTCGTCCAGTGTCATTTAAAAAATTGTACCCAGATTGGTATGAGACGTACGAGAAGATTAAAAAGCAATAAAAAACGTGGCATAGGCCACGTTTTTTATTTTACATAATGAAATTGCGGGAACTCATCGTCAGCGTTAAATGTAACAGATAAGTCATGACCATCAAAGAACCATTCATCATCGCCTTCAATAAAGAAAGTAATGCCATCTTCTTGAAATTGTACAACAGGAGTAGCCGGATCATCTTTACGAATTCCTAAAGAAAGACCTTTTTGAACGGTGCTACATCCACCGTATTGCACGAAAAAGCGAAGAGCATCGCCTGTTTGTAAACCAAGCTCGTTTTTATACCAATTTAGTGCTTCTTTTGATACTGAAATGTTCATCTAGTATTCCTCCAACATAATCGCTTTTTCTTTTAGTATAAAAAATAACGCAAAAAGACGCCATTTATATGCTTTGCGTTTTCTTTTTGCGTTATGTGGGTCACAATCTTATTTTTGTTTTTTTGTTAAATTTGCTTTTGGTTCTGTTTTATTTATAATTCGTCCAATATTTGCACGGTGTCTATAAATAACCATACCAGCCAATAAGCACATGGCAATAATGAAGATTTTATCCCCGTTTATAATTGCTGCGATAACAGAGGCGACAGCTGTTATCATAGAAGAAAGTGAAACGTATCTCGTTGTAAATAATAGGGTGAAAAAGATTGCAGCCAATACTACAAAGGAAAGTGGTGCGTAGCATAATAGTACACCAGCAGAAGTAGCAACTGCTTTTCCTCCGCGGAACTTTGCGAAGATTGGGTATACATGTCCTAGTACCGCAGCTAATCCAAACCATAGGGGATGGATATTTAACCCGAACATGATCGGTAGTGCTGTAGCCAATGTCCCTTTTAAAATATCAGCAATTGTAACAATAAAA
Organism: Bacillus sp. JJ864; assembly: GCF_036963045.1. Classification (NCBI taxonomy): domain Bacteria; kingdom Bacillati; phylum Bacillota; class Bacilli; order Caryophanales; family Bacillaceae; genus Bacillus; species Bacillus sp. JJ864. Next base: position 14,922 of record NZ_JBALLY010000060.1, read on the forward strand.
CCCGCTTTTTTCCCTAGTGTACGAAATGTATTCGTTCCTCCTAAATTTCCGCTACCGTGTTCGCGAATATCGATTCCATAACCAATCTTTCCAACAACAAGTGCAGATGGAATCGAGCCAAGCAAATAGGCAACGATAAATAAAAGATATGTAAGCATAAGTTCAGTCTCCTTTATACAAATGTGTTGATAAAGGGTAAAAAGAGTTTTTCCCGTATATTGTACCACACATTTGTAAAGATCACATTTCTTTTTTATTAGGTAAAATTTCAATTCGGAAATATGAGAAAAAAGATTCGATAGATTTTAAAAAAACTTTCACAGGAATGTTACATTTTTCACAGATTCACTCTTACTATATGTTGTATCATTTTGATAGTAAATGAACAAGATGTTGTTGGGGGTTAAGAAATGAATCAAGAAATGAAAAAAAACAGTGAATATGATGAGAATCTAAAGGGGATTTTTGCGAAAATTGTTCATGCAAATGAACAAGATTTAATGCAAGAAAATGCAAACGTTGATGGTCGATCTCCAATGGGAATGATGGGAAAATTTGCTTCTGAAAGTGCAAGGTATTATGCGATAGAACAACTGCTTTCTGAGAAAGTGATACAAGCAATTGATCAAAATATATTATACCCGCATGATTTAGACTTTTATGCAACAGGTACGACAACTTGTTCGCAAATACCGTTAGCGCAGATGCTTCAAAGCGGGTTTCATACAGGTCACGGGCATATGCGACAGCCGCAAGATATTAAAAGTGCATTAGCGCTTTCTTCTATTATTTTTCAAGCAAATCAAAATATGCAGCATGGCGGACAATCATTTGCGCTGTTTGATGTAGATTTGGCGCCATATGTGAGAAAAACGTTTGAACGGAATAAAAAACGTTTAGCAACGTATCCGTTAACAGCTGAGCAAATAGAAGAGTTTGCGTGGAAAGAAACAGAAAATGATACGTATCAAGCATGTGAGGCGTTTATTCATAATTCGAATAGCATGCATAGCAGAGGCGGGGGACAAGTTCCGTTTATTTCAATTAATTACGGAACAGATACATCAAAAGAAGGAAGATTACTAATTAAACAATTATTACGAGCGACTCAAGCTGGATTAGGAAAAGGAGAAACACCAATTTTTCCGATTCAAATCTTCAAGTTAAAAAAGGGAGTAAATTTTGAAGAGAAAGATCCAAATTATGATTTGTTTGAATTAGCAATAGAAACGACAGCGAAACGATTATTCCCTAATTTCTCATTTTTAGATGCACCATTTAATGCGGCGTATTATGATGGGCGCCCTGAAAGTGAAGTGTGTTATATGGGGTGTCGTACGCGTGTAATGTCTAATATTCATGGGGAAGAAACTGCGATTGGAAGAGGGAATTTATCGTTTACCTCTATTAACTTAGTGAAATTAGCATGTATTAGTGGATCAAAAGAAGCGTTTTTTGAAGCTTTAAATTATTATCTTGATCTAGGTATTGATCAATTATTAGAAAGACTCTCCTATCAAGCAACGAAAAAAGCAAGAGATTTTCAATTTTTATATTCCCAAGGAGTATGGCGCGGCGGTGAAAAACTGCAGCCTGAGGATGCTGTCGCTGAAATTTTAAAGCAAGGTACATTAAGTATAGGTTTTATTGGCCTTGCAGAATGTTTAGTTGCTTTAACAGGAAAACATCATGGAGAAGACGTAGAATCTTGGAAGCTTGGATATGAAATTATCGAATATATGAGAAAGAAAATGGATCAAGCAACAGAGGAACATCAATTGAATTTCTCTTTAATTGCAACTCCGGCAGAAGGATTATCTGGAAAGTTTATCAAACAAGATCGAGCTGAATTTGGAACAATTACAGGTGTAACAGATCATAACTTTTATACAAATTCATTCCATATCCCTGTTTATTATCCTATTCAAGCTATTGATAAAATTCGTTTAGAAGGACCATTTCACGAGCTTTGTAATGGTGGTCATATTACGTATATTGAGCTTGACGGAGCGGCTGTTCATAATCAAAAAGCATTACGGCAAATTGTGAAGGCAATGGCTCAGTATGGCGTAGGGTATGGATCGATTAATCACCCGGTTGATCGCTGTAAATGTTGTGGTTATCACGGGATTATTGGAAATGAATGTCCAAGCTGTGAGAATAAAAATGAACATGACTTTGAAAGAATTCGCCGCATTACTGGATATCTTGTAGGAGACATGTCGAAGTGGAACAGCGCGAAACGTAGTGAAGAAAAGGAGCGGGTGAAACATTCATGAGAGTAATGAACATTATTCATGATAGTGTAGTAGATGGAGAAGGATTGCGGACAGTCGTATTTTTTGCGGGCTGTCCGCATCGCTGTTTTGGCTGTCATAATCCACAGTCTTGGAATATTTGTAATGGGACTGAGATGACAAAAGAAGAAATAATAAATGAGATTGAAAACAACTCCCTTACTGATGTAACATTTTCAGGTGGAGATCCATTTTTTCAAGCCACTGAAATAAAAGAACTAGCAAAAAACGTGAAAGATTTACAAAAAAATTTGTGGATTTACACAGGTTATACGTTTGAAGAGATACAGAATTCGCAAAATAATGATATGATAGAGTTGTTGCACTATGCTGATGTGCTAGTAGATGGAAGATTTGAGCTAGAGAAGCGAGATCTCACCCTGCCGTTTCGTGGGAGCTCGAATCAACGTATTATTCGATTGAAAGAGTAAAAGGACGGGATAGAATTGAATAAAACAGTTTTACTTGTTGAAGATGAAAGAAGATTACGAGAAATTGTTAGTGACTATTTTCGTAATGAAGGCTTTGAAGTGATTGAAGCAGAAGATGGCAAGCAAGCATTAGAACTGTTTGCGGAGCATACTGTGGATTTAATTATATTAGATATAATGCTACCAGAAATTGACGGTTGGTCTGTATGTAGACGTGTAAGAAAGGAATCAGCCGTACCGATTATTATGCTAACAGCTCGCTCCGATGAAGATGATACTTTACTTGGTTTTGAATTAGGAGCGGATGAATATGTAACAAAACCGTTTAGTCCGAAAATTTTAGTTGCTCGTGCCAAAACATTACTAAAGCGTGCAGACGGTGCAGTAGGGCAAGCAGAGGAAAATATGCTTTCACTTGCTGGTATTGATGTGAATCGTTTGTCACGTACGGTAACGGTAGATGGTGAAGAAGTAATATTAACACATAAAGAATTTGAGTTACTTGTTTATTTGATGGAAAATAAAGGGATTGTGCTATCCCGCCAGCATTTGTTAGATCAGCTTTGGGGATATGATTACTTCGGAGATGATCGTACAGTAGATACGCATATTAAGAAACTTCGTAATAAGTTAGGCGATAAGGCAACACATATTAGTACAGTTATTCGTGTAGGATACAAATTTGAAGAGTAAAATATCAGTTCCCATTTAAGCAACTTTATATTGATTGCATGTACAATTTTTTGTACCTTTATCTACAATGAATATGATAGTATTTTTTTGTTTGGATTTCACGATGAGTTCACAGAAAGGACACATATCGTGTATATACTAAAAATACGATTTCAACAGAGAGGGGATAAATAAATTATGGGATACTATGATCAACCAGAAACAAATGAAACTCGGACGGAAATTGTAAAAACACGCAGCAAAAAAGGATATTTTTTCACAGGAGTTGTCGGTGCTGTGATTGGTGCTGTTACAATCAGCGTTGTAGCCCCGTATATGCCTTGGACAAATAACGGTATGCTTTCGCAATCAAAAGTAGAAGGAACAGTGGTTCCAGTTGTGAATAAAACAAAAGGTGAAACAGATCTTCCTGGTATGATTGAAGGAGCGAAAGAAGTAGTTGTTGGTGTAATTAACTATCAAAAAACTGTAGATCCATTTTCCGCCGATCCACAAGGACAAGAAGCTGAGGCTGGATCAGGATCAGGTGTGATTTATAAAAAAGTTGGAGATAAAGCACTTATTGTAACGAATAACCATGTTGTAGATGGTGCGAATAAATTAGAAGTAAAGTTGAGCAATGGAACAAATGTTGAAGCGAAATTAGTAGGAAAAGATCCATGGTTAGATCTAGCTGTCGTTGAGATTGATGGAAAAAATGTTAACAAAGTTGCCACTCTAGGAAATTCAGATAAAATCCGTGCAGGAGAATCTGCAATTGCAATTGGTAACCCGCTTGGCTTCGATGGAAGTGTAACAGAAGGAATTATCAGTAGTAAAAATCGTGAAATTCCAGTTGATATTAACAATGACAAACGTCCTGATTGGCAAGCGCAAGTCATTCAAACGGATGCAGCCATTAACCCAGGGAATAGCGGTGGTGCACTATTCAATCAAAATGGTGAAGTAATCGGTATTAACTCTAGTAAAATTGCACAGCAAGCAGTAGAAGGAATTGGCTTTGCGATTCCAATTAATGTAGCGAAACCGGTAATTGACTCCCTTGAAAAATATGGTGAAGTAAAACGACCTGTAATGGGTGTTCAAGTAAGGGGTCTTGATGAATTCCCAAGCTATGCATTAAGTCAATTAAAATTACCGAAAGATGTAACAGCGGGAGTTCTGTTAGCACAGGTTGAATCAGGGTCACCAGCAGAAAAAGCAGGATTGCAAAAATATGATGTTGTTGTTGGCTTTGATGACCAAAAAGTAGAAAATGCAGTTCAATTCCGTAAATATTTATATGAGAAGAAAAAAGTTGGCGATAAAATCGAAGTGACAGCGTATCGAAATGGTGAAAAAATAAAGAAAACAGTCACATTAGCTGCTACTGCTAACTCGAATTAATAAAGAAAGTCTCTTTCATGTTGAAAGAGACTTTCTTTATCGGCTATACTAAATGAACAGGAGGGATTACATATGACAATTGAAAATCCAACTCGTACGGAAATCGGTGAGATTTTAAAGAATAGTAAGACGATTGCGGTTGTCGGATTATCTGATAATCCAGAGCGTACTTCGTATATGGTGTCAAAAGCGATGCAAGATGCAGGATACCGTATTATTCCTGTTAACCCAGCGGTAGATACTGTATTGGGAGAAAAGGCGGTTAAATCGCTAACGGAAATAAAAGAGCCTGTTGATATCGTCAATGTATTTCGTCGTTCTGAATTTTTAATGGATGTTGCAAAAGAGTTTGTGCAGATTGAAGCGCGCACATTTTGGGCACAATTAGGTTTACAAGACGAAGAAACATATCATTTTTTGAAAGAAAAAGGCTATACTGTCATTATGGACCGCTGTATTAAAGTTGAACACGCAATGACAAGATAGGTCTTAATTGTGAAGTTTATTAGGCTCCTATTCATATAATAGGGAAAAGCAGATGGACGAGGTGTTCATCATGAAGTTTTTTAAAGGTTGTTTTTGGGGATTGCTGCTTGTCACTCCATTTTGGATGATTATCATTTTGCTGATTATAAAATGGTGGAGTATGTAGTTGTTTTGGAATAGATATCCATGTTTCGTTGACAAACAATTACTTTTCTGAAATAGTAGCGTAGAGGAATCCTTGTGACAAACAAGGATTTTTCTTATGAAAATAGTATATAAAAGATATAACGTGACTTGCCAAAAGTAAGGAAAAGGCGTTATTCTATAATAAGAAACATATGTTCTGATTTTTGGATAGGAAGGGGCAAGGAGTTTGGCTAAGCGTCAGTTTCAATATGATGAAGATGCAATTCAAGTGCTAGAGGGGCTTGAAGCCGTTCGGAAACGCCCGGGTATGTATATCGGGAGTACGGATAGCCGCGGATTACATCATTTAGTATATGAGATCGTAGATAATTCTGTTGATGAAGCATTAGCGGGATTTGGTGATGAAATTAAAGTAGTAATACATAAAGATAATAGTATAAGTGTAGTAGATAAAGGGCGCGGTATGCCGACAGGAATGCATAAGCTTGGAAAGCCTACACCAGAAGTTATTTTAACTGTACTTCATGCTGGGGGTAAATTTGGACAAGGCGGCTATAAAACAAGTGGTGGCTTACACGGTGTTGGTGCTTCAGTTGTAAACGCACTGTCTGAATGGCTTGTTGTTACAATTAAACGAGATGGTTACGTATATGAACAACGCTTTGAAAATGGTGGTGTTCCAGTTACAACGCTTGAGAAAATTGGGAAAGCAAAAGATACTGGAACAACCATTCATTTTAAACCAGATCGAACAATTTTTAGCACAACGAATTATAACTATGAAACGTTATGCGAAAGATTACGTGAATCAGCATTTTTATTAAAAGGTATGAAAATTGTCCTTCAAGATAAACGTAACGATTTGGAAGATGTTTTTCATTATGAAACGGGAATTGAAGCATTTGTTTCATATTTAAATGAAGAGAAAGATTCTTTACACCCGGTTGTATATTTTACTGGGGAGCAGCAAAATGGAATTGAAGCAGAATTAGCTTTTCAATTTAATGATGGGTATTCTGAAAACATTCTTTCCTTTGTCAATAATGTGCGTACGAAAGATGGCGGTACGCACGAAGCGGGGTTTAAAACAGCGATGACTCGTGTCTTTAACGAGTATGCACGCAAAGTTTCTTTGTTAAAAGAGAAAGATAAAAATTTAGAAGGAACGGATATTCGTGAAGGGTTAGCTGCAATTGTTTCCATTCGTGTTCCAGAAGAGTTGCTTCAATTTGAAGGGCAAACGAAAGGGAAACTTGGAACAAGTGAAGGACGTTCAGCAGTTGATGCTGTTGTATCAGAGCATTTAGCATATTTTTTAGAAGAAAATCCAGATGTGGCAACGCCTCTTGTGAAAAAAGCAATTAAAGCAGCACAAGCACGTGAAGCCGCACGAAAGGCACGTGAGGAAGCACGTAGCGGTAAGAAGAAAAAACGTTCAGAAGGCACATTAAGTGGTAAGTTGACACCAGCACAATCACGTAATCCGCAAAAGAACGAGCTATATTTAGTAGAGGGCGATTCTGCAGGTGGTTCTGCAAAGCAAGGCCGTGATCGTCGTTTCCAAGCTGTTCTGCCATTACGCGGTAAAGTAATTAATACAGAGAAAGCCAAACTAGCGGATATTTTCAAAAATGAAGAGATTAACACGATTATTTATGCGATTGGCGGCGGTGTTGGAGCAGAGTTTTCAGTTGAGGATATCAACTATGACAAAATTGTTATTATGACCGATGCGGATACAGATGGGGCGCACATTCAAGTGTTATTATTAACATTCTTCTATCGCTATATGAAACCACTTATTGAAGCAGGGAAAATATTCATTGCACTTCCTCCTTTATACAAAGTAAGTAAAGGAACAGGAAAGAAAGAAGTCATTGAATATGCTTGGTCAGATGAAGAGTTAGGTGGCGTGATACAGAAGGTTGGTAAAGGTTATACAATACAGCGTTATAAAGGTCTTGGTGAAATGAATGCAGATCAACTATGGGAAACAACGATGAATCCAGAGACGCGTACATTAATTCGCGTGAAAATTGATGATGCTGCAAGAGCGGAACGACGTGTGACAACATTGATGGGCGATAAAGTAGAGCCCCGCCGTAAATGGATTGAACGCAATGTTCAGTTTGGTATGCAAGAAGAAGGTAATATTCTAGAAAATGAAATGATTATGGCAACGGAGGTGGAATAACATGCAGGCAGAGAAGTTTCATGACCTCCCGCTTGAAGATGTGCTCGGCGATCGCTTTGCACGTTATAGTAAATATATTATTCAAGATCGTGCGCTTCCAGATGCGCGCGACGGTTTAAAACCAGTACAACGCCGCATTTTATATTCCATGTATGTGGAAGGAAATGTTCACGATAAACCATTTCGTAAATCTGCAAAAACAGTTGGTAACGTAATTGGTAACTATCATCCCCACGGTGATTCTTCCGTGTATGAAGCAATGGTGCGTTTAAGTCAAAATTGGAAAGTACGAAACGTATTAGTTGAAATGCATGGAAATAATGGTAGTGTCGACGGGGATCCAGCAGCAGCAATGCGTTATACAGAGGCTCGTTTATCACCGATTGCTTCTGAGTTATTGCGTGATATTGATAAAGAAACAGTGGAATTTGTTTCAAACTTTGATGATACAAGTGAAGAGCCAGTTGTATTACCAGCTATGTTTCCCAACCTTTTAGTGAACGGATCTACGGGAATTTCAGCTGGTTATGCAACTGAAATTCCACCGCATCATCTTGGAGAAGTTATTGATGCGACGATGATGCGCATTGATAAACCAAACTGTAATGTAGATGAGTTATTAACCGTCATCAAAGGGCCAGATTTCCCGACAGGTGGAATTATTCAAGGCCTTGATGGTATTAAGAAGGCGTATGAAACCGGAAAAGGAAAAATCATCATTCGCGGAAAAGCAGAAGTGGAAACAATTCGCGGTGGAAAACAGCAAATCGTTATTACAGAAATTCCTTATGAAGTAAACAAAGCGAATCTTGTTAAGAAAACGGATGAACTTCGTTTAGATAAGAAGTTAGATGGAATTGCTGAAGTACGTGATGAAACAGATCGTACAGGTCTTCGAATTGTTATTGAATTGAAAAAAGATGCAAATGCAGAAGGTATTTTGAATTACTTATATAAAAATACAGAACTACAAATACCATACAATTTCAATATGGTAGCGATTCATAATCGCCGACCAACTTTGATGACACTTCCTAAAATTTTAGATTCTTATATCGGGCATCAAAAAGAGGTCGTAACAAGGCGTTCACAGTATGAATTAAGAAAAGCAGAAACACGTCAACATATTGTTGAAGGCTTAATGAAAGCTCTTTCTATTTTAGACGAAGTTATTGCAGTAATTCGTGCGTCAAAAGATAAACGTGATGCGAAAGATAACTTAATTGCAAAATTCTCATTTACAGAAGTACAAGCAGAGGCAATTGTGTCTCTTCAATTGTACCGTTTAACAAATACAGATATTACAGCTCTGGAAAAAGAGGCTGAAGAATTACAAAAGAAAATTGCAGAGCTAAAGGCCATTCTACAAAGTGAAAAGAGGCTTCTTCAGGTCATTAAAACAGATTTAAAGAGGGTTAAGAAAACGTATAGTAACGATCGTCGTTCTGTGATTGAAGAAGAAATCGAAGAAATTAAAATTGATGTTGAAGTCATGATTCCACAAGAAGATGTGATTGTGACAGTAACGAAGGAAGGGTATGTAAAGCGTACAAGTTGGCGTTCTCATAATGCTTCCAATGGAAAAGATTTTGGTATGAAAGAAGGCGACTTATTATTAGATCGCTTTGATACGAATACAACGGAAACAATTCTCTTATTTACAAACAAAGGAAACTATATTTATCTTCCAGTTTACGAAATGCCAGATATTCGTTGGAAAGACTTAGGACAGCACGTAGCGAATATTGTCTCGCTTGACCGTGATGAAATGCTCGTCTTTGCAACTGTTGTTCCGAATTTTGAGGAAGAGAAGCGATTTATTACGTTTGTCACTAGAAATGGCATGATTAAGAAAACAGAATTAAATCAATATAAAGTGCAGCGTTATTCACGTGCATTTGTCGCGGTTAATTTAAAGAAAGATGATGTAGTCGTCGATATTTTTGTTACAGATGGAACGCAAGATATTCTTCTTGCTACGCACGGTGCCTATGCGCTTGTTTTCAGTGAAGAAGAAGTGAGCCCAGTTGGTGTACGGGCAGCTGGTGTAAAAGGAATGAATGTGAAAGAAGATGACTATGTTGCAAAAGGTCTTCCTATAAATCATAAGAAAGATCAGCTCGTTCTTGTTACGCAACGAGGCGCTGTAAAACGATTAAAAGCAGCAGAAATTGAAAAATCGACAAGAGCAAAACGAGGTCTTGTTATCTTTAAAGAATTGAAAAAGAATCCATATCGCATTGTTGGTGTGGAAGTCGTTCGAGATGATGAAATTGTGTGTATGCGGACAGAAAAACAAATGATAGAAGAAATTGATCCGCAAACACTTCGGAATAAAGATCGTTATAGTAACGGAAGTTTATTAATAGATGTAAGTGATGTTGGTCTTGTTGTCGAAACGTGGCCGCAGAAAAAAGAACAGTAAGAAAACGCCCGACTTATATAATAAGTCGGGCGTTTTTGTCTAAATTTGTATGAAGAATAGTAGTTGTACAAATATAACACTTCTATTATCATTTAACTAAATATTTAAAAAATTTAGAAAAATAAAAATTTGGAGGTGTATGAGTGAGAAAACAGAATAATTTGGCTTTCTTTCTATCGGCGGTGTGTATGTTTGGTTTATTAACAGGATGCAACGATAAAACAAATGGTAATACCGATACAGCAAGTACGGGTGGTGGAAAGGTCATAAAAATAGCGACGCAATCACCGCTTTCTGGCGGTTCTGCAACGCAAGGAGAAGCAATTAAACTTGGTGCACAATTGAAAATAGAAGAACAAAAAGAAGAGTTAAAAAAATTAGGATATGAACTAAAGTTTGTGCCATATGATGACCAAGCGGATCCGAAAAAAGGTGTTGCAAACGCACAGATTATTGGTGCTGACAAAGAAATACTCGGTGTCGTTGGCCATATGAATTCAGGAGTTGCAATCCCATCTTCTGAAGTGTATGAAAAAAATAATGTTGTTATGGTATCACCTACAAATACTGCTGTTGAAGTAACGGATCGTAATTTGAAAGTAGTAAATCGTATATGTACAAGAGATGATTTTCAAGGTCCTGCTGGGGCAGAGTTTGCATTGAAAACATTGAAGGCAAAAAGCGTCTTTATTATTGATGATAAAACAGCTTATGGAACCGGTTTAGCTAAAGCATATAAAACAGAAGTTGAAAAATTAGGTGGAACGATAGCAGGTTATGAATCTATTACGGTTGGGGAGAAAGATTTTAACGGTGTGTTAAATAAAGTACTCGCGAAAAACCCTGATTTAATTTATTTTGGTGGTCTCTATGCAGAAGGTGGACTGTTAGTGAAGCAAGCCCGTGAAAAAGGTCTTACGGTCCCGTTTATGGGCGGTGATGGTATGGATTCAGCAACGATGGTAGAAATTGCAGGTAATTCTATTGAGAATACGTATTACACTTCTATCGCTGCTGATTCCAAAACGACAGAAAGAGGAAAGAAGTTTGCAGATGATTATAAGAGAAAATTTAATAAAGAGGTAGAAGGATATTCGGCTTATGGATATGATGCTGCGGGTGTACTACTGCAAGGAGTGAAAGATGCGATTAAAGTAAATAACAACAAAATGCCAACAAGGGAACAAGTGCGCGACACTGTTCGGAAAACAAATAGTTTTGAAGGAGCGGTAACAAACGTAGGGTTTGATAGCAAGGGGGATAATAAGTTTGCAAAAGTATATATTTATAAATTTGCAGAGCAAAAGTATCCAGGAAGACAGGAAGGAGAAGTAGAGAAAAAGTAAGATGATATGGGTACGGTGCTTATGTTCCGTACCTTTTTTAGAGAAAAATAAAGGGGAGGAATTTCTATGTTCGGAGAAATAATGCATACCCTTCCTCAAGTGCTAATTGACGGATTAACACTTGGTGCAGTGTATGCGGTTGTTGCATTAGGATATACGATGGTATATGGGATATTAGAACTTATAAATTTTGCTCATGGTGAAATTTTTATGACGGGTGCTTTTATTGGTACAACAATTTTTCTTGTTTTTATGGGGTTTGGGTGGATGACGGTTATGCCAGCTCTGTTAGCATTGTTACTTGTTTTAGTTGCAACATCTCTTATAACGGGTTTTCTTGGGATGGGCATTGAAAGGGTTGCGTATCGACCGCTTCGAAAAGCACCGAAACTGATTACGTTAATTACAGCAATTGGTGTTTCTTTTCTACTGCAAGATATCGTTCGTTTTATTGCTGAATTAAAAAAAGGAAATTACATTATAACAGGTCCTACTTTATTCAATGATCAAATTACAGTACAGGCTTCAGCAATTATGTCTTCTTTTAATAACGCCAAGCTTAAAACATCTTCACTTATTCTACTCATTCTTGCGGTTATTATGATGCTCTCTTTAGACTTTTTCGTCAATAAAACAAAATGGGGAATGGCGATGCGTGCTGTTGCACAAGATCGTGATACTGCTTCATTAATGTCAGTAAATGTGAACAAGGTAATTTCTCTTACGTTTTTTATCGGTTCCGCACTTGGCGGAGCAACAGGTGTTTTGTTTGCTGTACAATACGGAACAATAGATCCGTATATTGGCTTTATTTTAGGATTAAAAGCTTTTACAGCAGCTGTTTTGGGTGGGATTGGTAATATTCGAGGTGCAATGGTTGGCGGTATATTACTTGGACTACTAGAAATGTTCGCCGCTGCAAATTTATCCATTTTATCTTCTGGAATATTGGGAGCTGAATATAAGGATGTCTTTGCCTTTGGAATTTTAATTCTCGTTTTAATATTTAAACCAGAAGGCATTTTCGGCAAAGCAGTTGCCGAGAAAGTGTAGGTGATCTTAATGACAAAACGGTTAGAAATGATAAGGGAAAATACGAAGTTGCAACTTATACTGTTAGTCCTTTATTTGGGTATAACTGCTGCAAGTTTATATTTTGCACAAAAGTCAGTAACGGCATTTCTACTATTACTATTGTCTCTTTTATTATTGTATTACACAAATTTACACAGTAAATGGAAATGGTTAATAGGGTTATTTGTGTTAATTATATTGCTTCCATTAACAGCAAGCGGTGGCCCTGCTTATCAATCTTATATGGAAGTAGCAACATTAGTTGGAATTTATATTGCAATGGCGCTAGGGTTAAATATCGTTGTCGGCTTTGCGGGATTGCTAGATTTAGGATTTGTTGCTTTTTTTGCAATAGGAGCTTACACATATGGTATTTTTGCAACAGCGCAAGCAAATAACTTTATGCCATTTGGTCATTACCCATTGTCAGGAGAAAGTTTTTGGATTTTTATTTTACTAGGCGGTTTTATTGCGGCAGTGTTTGGGGTCCTACTAGGCATCCCGGTGTTGCGTGTGAAAGGTGATTACTTAGCAATTGTGACACTTGGATTTGGGGAGATTATCCGTATTATTTTTAATAATTTAGATAAACCAGTCAATATAACGAATGGTGCAATGGGTTTATCTTCTGTAAAACCACCTTCTTTATTCGGGTTTACATTTTTGCAATCGAGTCAAGTGTATTACATTGTGCTTTGTATTTTACTACTCGTAATCTTTATTGTAAAACGATTAGAGTTTTCGAAAATAGGCCGCTCGTGGAAGGCAGTTCGTGAAAATGAAATTGCAGCTCAAGCAATGGGAATTCCGCTTGTGAAAACAAAGCTGCTAGCATTTGCAATCGGTGCTTCATTTTCTGGAATGATGGGTGTTGTCTTTGCCGCAAAACAAACTTTTGTCGATCCAACAAGTTTTACATTACTAGAGTCGATTACCATTCTTGTTATGGTGTTGCTTGGTGGTATGGGGAGTGTGCCAGGGGTTATTTTAGGAGCAGCTGTTATGACAATTTTAAATTTACAAGTACTTACTGAATTAACAAACTGGTTAAACCAATTAAACTTAAGTGGAACGATTGCGATTCCGGATGCACTTTCTCCAGCTAAAATGCAACGCTTCATCTTTGGTGGAATTTTAATTTTATTTGCTTTATATCGACCACAAGGACTCATACCTGCAAAAAATCGGAAATTTAATGAAGAGCAGTTGAAAAAAGGCGGGATAAAACAAATCGAATCGCAAACACAAAAAGAGAATGTATTTGGAGCCTAGGGGTGAGAATATGACGATTTTAACAGTTCGAAATATTACGAAACAGTTTGGCGGACTTGTTGCAGTGAAAAGTGTTGATATGAAAGTAAAAAAAGGGTCGATTACAGCTGTAATTGGACCGAACGGGGCAGGGAAAACGACGTTTTTTAATATGGTAACAGGTGTGTATAAGCCAGATGAAGGTGACATTCTCCTTGGAGAAGAAAGGATAACTGGTTCCAAGCCGCATAATATTTCAAAGCATGGTATTGCTCGTACGTTTCAAAATATTCGTCTTTTTAACAATATGACGGTACTTGAAAATGTAATGGTAGGACTTCACAATCATTTGAAAAGTAATCTTTTGGGGATTTTGTTACATTTGCCAAGGGTAACGAGAGAAGAAGAACGAGCGCAGCAAAAAGCATATGGGCTTCTAGAATATGTTGGTTTAGCGCACTTATTAAATGAAGAAGCGCAAAATTTATCGTACGGGGCACAGCGTCGCCTTGAAATTGCTAGAGCGCTTGCGACGAAACCGCAAGTATTACTATTGGATGAGCCAGCAGCTGGAATGAATCCAAAAGAAACGAAAGAATTAACAGCTCTTATTTATCGTATGCGTGAAGAACTGGACATTACAATTGTATTAATTGAACATGATATGAAACTTGTCATGGAGATTTCTGAGCATATCATTGTATTAGATCACGGTGAAAAAATTGCAGAAGGAAGCCCGGAAGATATTCGTAACAATACAAAAGTTATTGAAGCGTATTTAGGGAAAAGTGCCGTGTTAGAGAAGTAAGGTGGAATAAAATAAAAAATTGATAAAAAATTATTCGAAAAAGATAAAAAAGGAGGGGAGTATTTTGCTAGAGCTTATCAATATAAATACGTATTATGGTGGTATTCACGCATTAAAAGGCATTAATATTTCTGTAGGAAAAGGCGAAATTGTAACGCTTATTGGATGCAATGGCGCTGGAAAATCAACAACATTAAAGTCGATTAGTGGCCTTGTTATACCGAAGTCAGGAGAAATTTCGTTTGAGGGTAAACAGATTACGAAACAATCTCCGCACGTAACAGCTTTATCCGGAATTGCTCATGTACCAGAGGGAAGACGTATTTTTTCACGCCTAACAGTAAAAGAGAATTTGGAGATGGGAGCATTTTCAGTAAAGGATAAGAGAATAGTGAAGGAACGGATGGAGCGTACCTTTCACTATTTTCCAAAGTTAAAAGAACGGCTAGAACAAAAGGGTGGTACGATGAGTGGTGGTGAACAGCAAATGCTTGCAATTGGACGTGCGCTCATGAGCGGGCCTCATTTACTTATGTTAGATGAGCCTTCAATGGGACTTGCGCCAATTATTGTTGAGCAAATCTTTGAAATTATTTCAGAGCTTAATAAAGAAGGAATGACGATTCTACTTGTTGAACAAAATGCATATCAAGCCCTGCAAATTGCACATCGTGGCTATGTAATTCAGACAGGAGAAATTAAAATGGTAGGAGAAGGAAAATCATTGCTGCATAATGAATTTGTGAAAGAAACGTATTTAGCATAATATGAGGGCTACCCTAAGTAGGGTGGCTTTTTTGCATGTTCATCTATGTTACCAATATAAAAAGCAAAACATTATGTAGAAAAAAGATAAGTTGATATAATAAAAATTCATTATAGTCCATATATAATTTGGAGGGGTTTTATGAATAAAATAGGTGTTGGGGTTGTAGGTTACGGGTTTTCTAGTACAACCTTCCATATTCCGCTGCTGCAAACAATCGAAGACTACGAAATCCGTGTGATTGTATCTTCACAAGAAGAGAAAGTAAAAGCATCATTTCCACATGTAGAAGTTGTGACAACAATCGATGAGCTTGTTATGCAAGAAAACATTGATCTTATCATCATTACATCTCCTAACACAACGCACTTTGAATATGCAAAAAAGGCAATGTTGCATGGTAAACATGTTGTCGTTGAAAAACCTTTTGTTGTTTCTGTTGAAGAAGGAGAAGAATTGATAGAATTAGCGAAGCAGCATGGCGTTGTGTTAAGTGTATATCATAATCGTCGCTTTGATAACGATTTCAGAACAATTCATAAACTGTTACAAGATAATAAAATTGGTAAAGTTTATACGTATGAGGCTCACTTTGATAGATTTCGTCCGCATGTTCGTGATCGTTGGAGAGAACACAAATTGCCAGGATCAGGAATATTATTTGATTTAGGTTCACATCTCATTGATCAAGCGTTACATTTATTTGGGATGCCGGAAGCAGTTTATGCAGATGTTGTCAATCAACGTCCAGGAGCGCAAATAGATGATTATTTTCATATTATTCTTTATTATGAAGAAATTCGTGTTATTCTTCATAGTGGTAGTCACGTTAAATATGCAGGGCCACATTTTAGCATTCACGGTGAGAAAGGATCGATTGTTAAATATGGAATGGATTCTCAAGAAGAGCAGCTAAAGGCAGGAAATAAACCTGGTGATGAAGGATATGGAGAGGATGCTATGCCTATGTACACTGTTCTTTCTACAGAGGAACAAGAAATTCGTGTTCCAACAGAAATAGGATGTTATGATAACTATTATAAAGGTGTCCGAGATGCAATAATGAAACGAGAAATGCCGCCTGTTACAGCAGAGGAAGCTCTAAATGTAATTCGTGTTATTATGGCTTGTTTACAAAGTAGTCAGCAAGGAATTATAGTGAAATGGTAGAGTCAGTGTATACACTGACTCTTTTTGTATGTTAGCATATCATGTCGGAATTTTACGAGAAAACACTAACGATTTTTATTGTACTACCTTTATGTATAGATTAGTATTTTAAATATTAAAAATATTATGAAATTAGGGGGAGTACTGTGAAGAAAAAGATATCGCTTTTGTTATCAGGGGTTTTATTAGCGGGAATGATGGCAGGGTGTACGGGTAAAGGAAATGATAATTCAGCCTCTACGAAAAATGAAGCAAGGACAAGTAAAGTAATTAAAATTGCCTCTGAATCCCCTCTTTCTGGTGGGTCGGCTGCGTTTGGAGAATCTATTAAGCTTGGAACGCAGCTTGCAGTAGAGAAACAAAAAGAAGAGTTTAAAAAACTAGGCTTTGAATTGCAATTTGTTCCGCAAGATGATCAAGGTGACCCGAAAAAAGGGGTTGCTAATGCTCAGTCTGTCGCGGCTGATAAAGAGGTATTAGGCGTTGTCGGACATTTAATGTCAGGTGTATCTATTGCCGCTTCTGAAACGTATGAGAAAGCAAATCTTGTTATGGTATCACCATCAAGTACGGCAGTTGAATTAACAGAACGTGGATTAAAGACTGTAGCGCGCCTTGTTGCAAGAGATGATTTCCAAGGTCCGGCGGCAGCGAAATATGCGCTTGAAACAATAAAGGCAAAAAATATTTTTGTAATTCAAGATAAAACGGCATACGGTACAGGGTTAGCTGACGCATTTAAAAAAGAAGCAGAAAAGCTAGGAGCAAAAATTGTTGGTTATGAAGGGATTACAGTTGGTGAGAAAGATTTTAGTGGTGTGTTAAACCAAGTTGTCGCGAAAAAGCCAGACCTTGTGTATTTTGGTGGTATGTATTCAGAAGGATCCGTTTTAGTAAAACAAGCGCGTGAAAAAGGGGTTGCAGCACCAATTTTGGGTGGTGACGGTATCGATTCTCCAACAATGGGAGAAGTTGCAAAAGATGGATTAAAAGATACGTATTATACAACAGTAGCGACAGCACCAACAGTAACAGAGAAAGGGAAAGTATTTGTAACAGAATATAAAGAGAAATTTAAAAAAGATGTGGAAGCATACTCTGCATACGGATATGATTCAGCTGGTGTTATTTTACAAGGAATAAAAGATGCTATTAAGAAAAATGACGGTAAGTATCCAACACGTGAACAAGTACGCGATGCCGTTCGTGCTATAAAAGAATACGATGGCGTAATTACGAAAGTAGCCTTCGACGATAAAGGTGATAACAAATTTGCTAAAGTTTACATTTATAAGTACGAAGGTGCGAAGTATCCAGGAAAGCAAGAAGGAGAAGTAAGTAAATAATGGGAAAACCCGGCCTCGGCCGGGTTTTTAGTTTGGATTAGAAAGTCCATAGAAAAACATCGTGAGGATTTCTTTTGTTTGCTGTTCACGATGTTCACCAACTAAGTGTGTAACGAATTGATCACTCATCTTAGAAAAAGCACCGATATATAACAAAATCATATCTTTTGAAATATTTGGATTAATTTCTTTTTTCTGCTGTGCTTCTTCAATAAAGCGAAGAAAAAGGGGAAGCGCTTTTTCATTTTGATATGTAAATAGAAAATTACGCAATTCTTCATCTGTTTGCATTGCTTGTTCAATCATTTCAGGATGTAAACGGTGTATACTTTGTAATTTTTGAGTCATAATGCGCTGTATTTTTTCTTGAAAAGATAAGTCGCTCGTTAACAGTTCTTCATAATAATGGACCTCTTGAATTGTAAACTCTTGAATGAGTTCACGAAATAAAGCATCTTTACTCCCAAAATGATTATATATTGTAACTTGTGAAACTTTAGCTTGCTTTGCAATATCTTCTATTTTTACATCTTTATACCCATGTTTAGAAAATAACTCTAAGGCAGCGGCTTTAATGGCTTGTTTTTTCTTTTTTTTCACCTTTTCAAACCCGTTCATATTGAATCACCTCCTTTTAAATATACAAGATAATAAGAAGAGAAACAACAATTTTGAAATATGGACGTTATTAAATTTCAAAAAATGTTGATTCCTTTGTTACGGAGGAGTATAATATTTTTGAAATATGATGTATGAAATATTTCAAAAAGGGGTGATTTTATGTTAATTGTTCAAAATGTGACGAAACAATTTTCAAACGGAAAAGGTTTATTCGATATTTCATTTCAAGTAAAAGAAGGGGAAGTATTTGGTTATTTAGGACCAAATGGAGCTGGAAAATCAACGACAATTCGCAATTTAATGGGGTTTATACAACCTACTTCTGGAACAGCGACGATTTTTGGACTTGATTGTTGGAAAGACGCAGCAAAAATTCAAAGAAGTGTTGGTTACTTACCAGGAGAGATTTCTTTTATTGAAGGAATGAATGGGATGGAATTTTTACAACTTATGCAAGGAATGCGTGGGATGAAGAATAACGGCCGCCGTGATGAATTAATTGAACGCTTTCAGTTTGATGTGAAAACGCCTATTCGAAAAATGTCTAAAGGAATGAAACAAAAGGTAGGGATTGTAGCAGCCTTTATGCATGATCCTGATGTGCTCATTTTAGATGAACCGACTTCAGGTTTAGATCCGCTCATGCAGCAATTATTTGTTGATCTTATATTAGAAGAAAAACAAAAAGGAAAAACCATTTTTATGTCTTCCCATATCTTCACGGAAATTGAACGTACTTGTGATCGAGTTGGCATTATTAAAGACGGAAAATTATTAACAGTAGAAAACATTCATGATTTGCGAGCGAAACAACGACAAGTTATCGATGTGACAGTATCTTCGCACGAAGAATTGCAATCATTAAAGAAAACAGCCTTGCAAATTGAAAATGTACAAGGCAATACAGCTTCTATTATTGTACAAGGAAACTATAATGAACTTCTTCAAACATTAGCGCAGCACGATGTAATTGGTTTTCAAGTGCGAACAATGGATTTAGAAAATATCTTTATGCATTATTATGATGCGGAAGGAGAAGATCGGTTATGAGTAAAGCGTTATTTGTTGCTAGTTTAAAAGCAAATGCAAAAATGATTTTGAACTATGCTATCGGTTCCGTTCTTTATTTATGGTTACTCATTTGGATCTTTCCATCGATTTCATCTGCAAAGGGAATAGATGAAATAATGAAAGCGATGCCGAAAGGGGTTTTAAAAGCAGTAGGGTTTGAAAAAGGGTTTAACCAATTGAGTGATTTTTTAGCTGGAGAATATTATGGGTTAATCTTTGTTTTGCTATTAATGGTGTATAGTATTTTAGCATCGACACAACTCGTTGCTCATCTAGTTGATAGAGGATCGATGGCATATTTATTATCGACATCTGTTTCACGTACAAAGGTAATTTTGACACAAGCATCTGTCTTACTCATCGGATTGTTTACAATCGTTATAGCTACTTATCTTGGCGGTTTAGCTGGGGCAGAATGGCTAATTGAAAAAGTATCCCTTGATAAAGTACTATTTTTAAAACTCAATTTTCTTGGTGGACTTGTGTTTCTTGTTATTTGTGCCTATTCATTTTTCTTTTCTTGTTTACTGAATGATGAAAAGAAAGCGTTAAGTATTTCTACAGGTATAACAGTATTGTTTTATGGATTAGATATGATAGGGAAATTGAGTGAGAAATTGGAATGGATGAGAAATCTATCTATATTTAGCCTGTATCGTCCGCAAGAAATTGTGGATGGAACATATAACATATGGCCGTCAAGCATTGGTTTACTTGCAGCATCTTGTATTCTTTTTGTAATGGCTGTTATGCTGTTTAAGAGAAGAGATTTACCTTTATAAAGATGCAATATAAATATTATATAAAATACAAACAACCTTATTTCGCTATTCAACTGAGATAAGGTTGCTTTTTGTTGTAATAACGGCTGTATGTTTAAAATAATAATACTTGTTTTTGAAAAAGCTTATGTCAAGGAATCTATACAAGTAGAAAAACTGATATAAATTTAAGGAAAGAGAGTAGATGACGATGTATTTCAACAATTTATCTGTTGAAAAATCAAAGTGAACGAATTTATTTAATGCAAGAAAGAATAAGAAGGTTGCTATTGTTGTGCGAAGTAAAAAATGAATTTGTCAGACAAAACATAAGAGGTGCAAAAGAAAGGAGAGAAGAAAGAAATGTATAGGAATACAATATCATTCAAATAATTGGTTTATACGAGTTTAACAAATTAGTAATAAACAAAAGAGTTATAGCATTCATATAGTGAGGGGGCTATTTTTGGGAGTTTTTTATAGAATAGATTATTAGTACTACTGTAACGAAATTATTTTTTTGAATTTTCAATAACATAACTTTACGAAATAAGGAAATAGAGTAGAATGTTAATTTGTAGAATTTTCTAATAATTATTAGGGGTATAAAGTTACCAGAAAATTCCTGGTAGTTAGTATCGTACATGAAAATTAGGGAGGGTACAAAATGAAAAAGATGAAAAAGATCACTGCTGTAGTAGCACCAGTATTAGCGATGAGCGTGGCGCTAACAGCATGTTCTGGGACAGGGGACAAAAAAGAAAGTACAGAGCCGAAAAATGAAGACAAACAAACAGAAGGTAAGTTAGCGGCAAAACAGGTGTTAAACTTAGTAGAAACACAAGAAATTCCATCGATGGATTCTTCTAAAGCAACGGACGCAGTGTCTTTCCTTACACTAAACAATGTAATGGAAGGGTTATATCGTCTTGATAAAGACCAAAAACCAACTCCAGGTGTGGCGGAATCATATAAAAAGAGCGATGATGGTAAAAAATATACATTTAAACTTCGTAAAGATGCAAAATGGTCAAATGGAGACCCTGTAACAGCAAAAGATTTCGTTTTTGCATGGCAACGTCTATTAGATCCCAAAACAGCAGCTGAATATGCATTCATTATGTATGATGTGAAAAATGCACAGGCAATTAACGAAGGTAAACAACCAGCAGATTCTTTAGGTGTAAAAGCTGTTGATGACTATACATTAGAGGTGGAATTAGACAATCCAGTTCCATATTTCATTCAATTAACAACATTTGGATCTTTCTATCCGTTAAATGAAAAAGTTGTAAAAGAAAAAGGTGATAAATACGGTTTAGAAGCAGACAAGTTAGTGTACAATGGTCCATTTGCAATGACAGAATGGAAACATGAACAAGGATGGAAGCTGAAGAAAAATGATCAATATTGGGATAAGAAAACAGTTAAGTTAGAAGAAATTAATTTCAGTGTTGTAAAAGAATTATCAACTAGCGTTAACTTATACGAAAGTGGTCAAATCGATCGCATAGGTTTAAGTGCTGAATATGTAGATAAATTTAAATCGAGAAAAGATGAATTTGGAACTTATGTAGAGGCATCTACGTTCTTCTTACGCTTAAATCAAAAACGAATGAAAGAACAAGATACACCTTTAAAAAATAAAAAGCTTCGTCAAGCGATTGCAAAAGGGTTTGATAAGAAAGCATTGGCAAATGTAATTTTAAATAACGGTTCTATACCAGCAGATTATCTTGTACCAACTGAATTCGTAAAAGGTCCGGATGATAAAGATTTCCGTAAAGTGAACGGTGATGTAAAAGCTGTAGCATTTGATACGAAAGAAGCAAAAAAGCTTTGGGAAGAAGCGAAAAAAGAATTAGGAAAGAATGAAATTACTCTAGAATTATTAAACTTTGATAACGACAATTCGAAAAAACTTGGTGAGTACTTAAAAGAGCAGTTAGAGAAAAACTTACCAGGCTTAAAAATTAACTTGAAAAATCAACCGTTTAAACAAAAATTAAAATTAGAAACAGCACAAGACTTCGATATTTCTTTCGGTGGTTGGGGTCCTGATTATGCAGATCCGATGACATATATCGATATGTTCGAAACGACAAACTCTCATAATCAAATGAGTTTTTCAAATAAGGAGTATGATGAGATTGTTAAAAAAGGTAAAACAGATTTATTAACTCAACCGAAAACTCGTTGGGAACAACTTGCAAAGGCAGAGAAAATATTACTTGATGAAGCTGCAATTGCACCAGTTTACCAACGTGGAGCTTCCTTCATACAACGTCCAACTGTACACAATATTTACAAGCATAATGTTGGAGGCGATTTCAGCTACAAATGGGCATATATCACTGAAAAAGACAGTAAATAATCACTAGAAAAGAGGATGCGATATCGTATCCTCTTTTCGCTGTGTACATTTTGACATGTGATGAATACATATGCAAACACGAAATGGAAGTTTCAATTAATTTCATAGAATGAATATAAATATCTCTGTATTAAAATAATTTTCTGATTTTTCAATAATATAACTTTACAAAAAAGGGAAAACTAGTAAAATATTGATTAATAGAAATTTTCTGGCAATTTTATAGAAGCATAAAGTTGATAGGAGATTTCTCATAATTAGTATCGTACATAAAATTAGGGAGGGTACAAAATGAAAAAAAAGCTGAAAAAAATCACAGCTGTAGTAGCATCGGTATTAACGATGAGCGTGGCGCTAACAGCATGTTCTGGGGCAGGGGACAAAAAAGCAAGCACAGAGCCGAAAAATGGAGATAAACAAACAGAAGGTAAGTTAGCAGCAAAACAAGTGCTAAACTTAGTAGAAGCACAAGAAATTCCTTCAATGGATGTTTCAAAATCAACAGATACAGTTTCTTCTCTTATCTTAGGGAATACGATGGAAGGTTTATATCGTCTTGATAAGGACAATAAACCAATTCCAGGTATCGCAGAATCTTATAAAAAGAGCGATGATGGTAAAAAGTATACATTTAAACTTCGTAAAGATGCAAAATGGTCAAATGGAGATCCAGTAACAGCAAAAGACTTTGTCTTTGCATGGCAACGTCTGTTAGATCCGAAAACAGCAGCTGAATATGCATTTATTATGTATGATATGAAAAATGCAAAAGCGATTAACGAAGGAAAATCACCAGTTGATTCTTTAGGTGTAAAGGCAGTAGATGATTACACATTAGAAGTAGAATTAGATAATCCTGTTCCATATTTCCTTGGTTTAACTGCATTTACATCTTTCTTACCGTTAAATGAGAAAGTTGTAAAAGAACATGGGGATAAATACGGTTTAGAAGCTGATAAGATGGTTTATAATGGACCGTTTAAAATGACAGAATGGAAACATGAACAAGGTTGGAAATTACAGAAAAACGACCAGTACTGGGATAAGGGAACAGTTAAATTAGATGAAATCAATTGGAGCGTTGTAAAAGAACAATCAACTCGTGTTAACTTATATGAAAGCGGTCAACTTGATCGCGTTGGTTTAACAGCCGAATATGTTGATAAATATAAAGCAAATAAAGATGAATTTGGAACGCTGTTAGAACCGTCAACGTACTTCTTACGTTTAAACCAAAAACGTAACGGTCAAGATACAGTATTAAAGAATAAGAAAGTCCGGGAAGCAATTGCGATGGCCTTTGATAAAAAAGCATTAGCAAATGTTATCTTAAATGATGGTTCTAAACCAGTAGATGCCCTTATTCCAGAAAAGTTTGCTGCAGGACCAGATGGGAAGGATTACCATGAAACATATAAATCTACAGGCATCAAAACGGATGTAAAGAAAGCGAAACAAGTTTGGGAAGAAGCGAAAAAAGAATTGGGTAAAGAAGAAGTGACAATTGAGTTCTTAAACTATGATACGGATAGTGCAAAGAAAATTGGTGAATACTTAAAAGAGCAACTTGAGAAAAACTTACCAGGTTTAAAAGTGAATATTAAACTTCAGCCGTTTAAGCAAAAATTAAAATTAGAAACAGCGCAAGATTATGATATGTCTTATGCGGGTTGGACCCCAGATTATGCGGATCCAATGACCTTCTTAGATATGTTCCAAACAGGAAATCCACAAAACGAAATGAGTTATTCAAATGCAAAATATGATGAGATTGTTAAGAAATCTCAAGGTGAATTGCTAACAGATCCAAAAAAGCGTTGGGGAGAAATGGCAAAAGCTGAAAAAATCCTGCTTGAGGATGAAACAGCAATCGTACCGATGTATCAACCGGGACGAGCATTCTTACAACGTCCAACTGTACACAATATTTATAAGCACAACGTTGGTTCCCAATATAGCTACAAATGGGCATATATCACTGGAAAAGAAGGTAAATAATGATTTGAAAAGAGGATGCGTATCGTATCCTCTTTTCTCTGTGCACATTTTGAAGAGTGATGAATACATAAGCAGTAGTACACGAAATGGAAGTTTCATTTTAT
>NZ_JBALLY010000061.1:0-124 GCF_036963045.1 Bacillus sp. JJ864
AACTGTCGGAACCTCCTTGCATTCTATTTTGTCACTGAAATCATAATCAATTTTGGCAAAAGATACAATAATACTTTTTTCACTATATACAAGTTGAAAAACAGTCATAAAAACCTTTTCTTTT
>NZ_JBALLY010000061.1:273-2232 GCF_036963045.1 Bacillus sp. JJ864
TCTGCATAGCAGCGACTTACTGTTGAAAAACCAAAACGAATCTATATGGACACTGTAGCTATTTATCCCGCACTAACAAAACTAATTTTGTAAAAATAAAAAAAGAAATCGGTTGCTCTACTTTGTAAAACAGCCGATTTCTTCTATATGCCGCATTGTGCGCGCTAGTACGTCATCGCGCATAATGAAACTGAAGCGTCTATTTTCTTTGATGTCCTCTGGAATTTGTGTCAATAATACAGATCCCTTTGTTTCTTCATAGTGCGTATGTTGTTCTACGGCACTAATTGTTGCGAAATAAATGTTTTTAATGATTATTTTGTCTTTTCCGGATACTTTATATTGTCCAATATACGCTAAGCTCGATACAATACCGCCCGTTTCCTCATGAACTTCACGAACTGCCGCTTCTTCCGGTGTTTCTCCCTCTTCTACCTTTCCACCTGGAAATTCAATACCACGGCGCAAATGATGGGTTAATAACCATTGATCTCCGTACCGGCACACAACCCACACATGCTTTGGCTCGGGAGAAAATGGGTAACGTTCAAACGATAATTGTACAGTGTTATGATAGTAATCTTTAAATGTGTACATGCCCTACTCCCCTATTGATGGTTACAAATTTCTTACCATAAATTGTAGCACATTCTGACTAGTATGACTAATCTTATCCTATCATAACCCATCGATAATACCCATTTGTGCAATTAACTCTTTCGCCTCATTGTCACCAAGCTCGTAAATCATTCGATATGCTTTTTGCAGCTGTTCATCATACCGATCATTATTGGAATCATGATGATATTCCACAAACGGCACATGTGAGCGCACAAATGTCCCAAGATCTTCACGATACGCATTATCAAAATACTCGCGTAGCCTCAAAATTTCCTCATCCGTCGCTTCAATCGTAAAACTATATGTATTGGCCGTTTTCACTTGTGAAATTTCGCCATTTGCAACTGAAATATAGTATGTCTTCTTATCCATAGAACGCTCCTTCTTTCACCTACTTTACTTTCTATTGTTTTCAACAATTACAAAATTATGTAAAAACATGATTGATTCAATAATAAAATAAGTGTAAAGTGAAATTCATAATAATCTGAATATAAACAACTTTGCACGTACATTTATGGCTCTTCATATTAAACCTTTTATGGACTCGACTATAAAGGAGAGATATAAGATGTTAACAGGATTACGTATTTTCTTTGGACTGCTCACGATCGCTATCAGTATATACAGTTTGTCTACTAAGGATGTTTCACTTTTTCCTTATTTACAACAAAAAAAGCTGCCTTTCCCAGGCAGCTTTCCTACTTATTATCCAAACACTTTCTCAAGTTCGTCTTTATCTTGGCTTAACCAGAAATTCATTAAGCGTTTTGCGCCTTCTAAGTCATGAAGTTTCGCTTGGCCGCACTGCGTTTCGTTTGCCGCAGGAATTTCTGTAATTTGTATTGCGTCTTGCAATGTTAACTCTAATAAGTCGATGACTTCGCGTACTGTTGGCGTACCGCTTACAACAAGGTAGTATCCTGTTTGGCAGCCCATTGGCGAAATATCAATAATATCAAAGTGTGGATAACGATCAATATATTTACGTAAATTAAATGCTAATAAATGCTCTAGCGTATGAATGACATCTGGCTTCATCGCTTGTTTATTTGGTTGGCAAAAACGAATATCAAATTTATTTACGATACCGTCTTTTCCTACTTGATGAACGCCGCAATGTCTTACATAAGGCGCTTTTACAATTGTATGATCTAATTCAAAGCTTTCTACTGATGGCATATTCATCTCTGCTACTAAAAATATAAACAAATGTACATTTTTAGAGTTTTCCTGTTTCTACGAACCCGGCCTCGCCAAATACTCGCTACTATCGTTTATATGATTCTCCACAGGCGTAAATTCCCGACTAACCATCGGTACATATATACCTACTAT
>NZ_JBALLY010000062.1:0-1796 GCF_036963045.1 Bacillus sp. JJ864
GCTAATCAACACGCCTGTTTTTATACTAAAGTCAGCCAACATATGTTAATAAAAATGCCCTTTTAGATAAGCAAATCCAAAGGAGTAAAACGGTACTCTACATGTGTATGGTTAAATTAACAAATTACAAATATATCAGGAAAATAACTTCTGGTAAAAAGTGTATTACTATGACCTAGTTTTACACGTATCTCGGCTGAACCCCGAAAAGAGATGGGTGACTACAGGGTCCCACTAACCAAATGATATAAAATGTCTTAGCATGGGTTTTATGTCATTTGGTTGGCGGGACCCCCTATAGAAAACTAATAATTGTCCCTATACCGCCGGATATGAAAGCACCTACTTTAAATTGCGTGCTACAGATAACATCTGTAATATTTATTGCGTTTGCAAGATTACTGATTCGTTCCAAGTCTTCACCTTCTTTCAAAATAAAAAAGAGAGACGTTTGTCCCTCTTTTTTCACAAGTTATTTAATTCTTTAAAAAACGAATTTAGTTATCTTTCTTATCAAGATCATTAGAAATTTTATTTAAGATTTCACGTGCTTCTTTCTTTTCTTCTTCTGTTAATTTCGCATTCTTACTTTTTGCTGCAAGTGATTTCAGTACTTCCATGAATGTACTTTCTTTTGTACATACATTGTCTGTATAAGAGTCTCCGATTGCTATTAGGGAAGTATAATGGTCATCAAAATTTGATGAAATATATCTTCCAAGAATATATAAGGTTCCATCTTTAGCTATTGTTATTGTACCGGATGTAAACCATGATGTTGATTTAGGCAAACTCCACTTAAGCGTCCCATCGGGGTTTAATGCATATAGTTCACTATCTGTTTTAACATAAATTACACCATTTTTATCAATTACAGGGGCCTCGTGAACATACCCTTTTTTAATGGGATATTTCCACTTTACGGAATAGTTTGGATTATATGCGTAAATATAACCTTTTCCGCTTATATAAATTGTTCCATCTGTAGAAGAAACCGTAGGTGCAGAAAGCAATCCTTCTTCCTTTTTTTCTTTCCATTGATGCACTATGTTCCCATTCTTATCAAAAACATATAATTTGTCCTGTGTATTTACAAGTATTTCATTATTTATCCCTAAAGTTAATCCCTTACCGTCGTATTCCCCCCAAACATATTTATGCCACAATTCCTTACCATTTTTATCATGAGCATAGAGATATTTATTCCCAAGATCCACGTCTAACGTATAAATCGTTCCATCTTTTGAAATGAGAATACTTCCATACGATCCACGAATAAATTCATTTGATGACCACTTCTTTGAACCATCTGGATTATAAGCCTCTAACCGTTTTCCTCCTACATTTCTTACATAAATTATACCATCACGATCCAAAACAGGAGTATCTATAATATGTGAACCTTTCGTTTGCCATTTAATTGAACCATCTGGATTGAAAGCAATTAAATTACCCGCAGCAACATAAATAGTTCCATCTTCAGCAATAACGGGTGGGCTGTATCCTCCCCCCATAATTTCCTTCTTCCATTTTACCGAACCATCTGGATTGAAAGCGTACAATTTTTTATTCACATGTGTATTAAAACCAGTACTGGTTGTTGCATAGATTGTTCCATCACGTCCAATTGCTGGTTGTCCTGAAAATGATGGCGAACTAATACTTCGAGGAATCTCTTTAGTATCTTTTTCGTAAAGTTTATACTCCCATTTTATCCTATTAGTTTCCGTTCCAGCATAAAGTGAATTCCTGCTCCAATTTTGTCCGAAAGGAGATCCAGCTTGTAAATCATATTT
>NZ_JBALLY010000063.1:0-7279 GCF_036963045.1 Bacillus sp. JJ864
TAATCAACACGCCTGATATATTATATAACAAATGTTATTATCCATAGATTTTAATTTGAATATTATGTAAATTAAGAAAAACAGAACGGTATATCATTTTCTCTTCCTAAAAAATCCATTTAGTTATTTCGTATAAATAACTTTAAATTAATATCCATTTCATAATAAATTAGTGAAAATGTAGGTTTAGGTAAATAGAGAAGAATGTGGGATTATTACTGAAAGATTTATATATATATTTGCAAATAATATTTATGTTTGAAATATACATATAGTTATATGTAACTATTAATTATAAGCATATCGAACCGTCACCATCATTATCCTCTTTTCTTTTTAAAATGGCTCAAATATGAATTAATGTGTAATTTCTATATAACAAAGAAAAAAGTACCTACTTTCATAGATACTTTTTCGTATTGGATTATGAATGCTTTGGATATTTTAAAACTTCATTTAAAAATAGATAAATAGTACATCACCATATAGTTAGCAGATTGCCTCCTCACAAAACAAAGAAATAAGTTGAATTCTCATATATAACTGTAAAACAATTAATTTTTTATTTTAGTGGTCCTTCAAAATCTTAGGTTGCTGGACATGTGGTGAGTCTCTAATTTTTATCTATGAATTATAAATGATTAATGTTTAATGTTTATTCAAATTTACAAATAAAAAAGAACCCGCTGGAGTTCAGGCCCTTTCAGAAGTGATGATGTTTTCTCGGCTTCGGAAAGTGAGAAAATACCAAAATATAATACATCGAAATTTAGAGAATTTCAATATTTAAATTGAGGTTGAAAACTTAAATTTTATAATCCAAAAATGCGGATTTTCATAAAAAGATTAAATTTTCAGATAAATAGTTTACATTTTCTCACATTCCATAATATAATTAAGTCGGTAATTATACCAAATATTAGTAGAGGGGGGGATTTATAATGGCGATTAAAATTAGCGTAAAGAAACTAGATAAGCAACCAGAAGTAACTCCATCTTGTGCACCTGTAGGCATGTGTGGTTAATTATTAATCAACTACAGCGGACAGTTATAAATTATGACTGTCCGCTGTTTTATCTAAGGAGGAAAATATGAGCCAAACAGTATATCATGATGAAATAACATCTCAATATAAACCAAGATTAAGACATTGTACTTTTGTTGAAAGAAATAATTCAGATTCACTTTTAATGATTGTAGGAACTGAATACTACGAATTAGGTCAAGAAATTGGTGACAGACAAAAATTTTATGAGATAAAAAGATATTTCGATGGTAGGCATACTATAAGTGAGATAAGTAACATCACGGATGTTCCAGAAGAAGATATTACAAGTATAGTTAGTACGTTTGTTGAAAATGATTTAATGAGGAAAGAAGAAAAAGTTGATTTTATTTCAGCACAAAAGTTTATAGATCAAATTAAAGAAAGTAGTCAAATGTGGAAAAAGCAAATTGGCTATCATCAACTATTCTCAAGAATGTATTATAAAGATGTTCCTAAAGAGGTTTTTGTAGGCTATATTCTTGAAAATTATCATTATGTTAAATCTGCATCTAAACATATTTCAACTGCTATTAACCATTGTAACGATCCAAAATACTTAGATATACTAAATGAATATTTTGTAGAAGAATATGATCATACTAAGTTAATTTTACAAGCATTAGAAAATCTAGGGTTTAGTAAAGAGGAAGTAGAAAATTCTCACCCAATTATTGGAACAATGTCATTAATAAATATGATGTCTGATATTGCTAGACAAGATACATTAGCATATTTAACTTGTACTTCTTTATTCGAAGCAAGGAAAGAAGAATACGAAAGTTCCAAGGCATCTCTAGAGAAAATTTGTGAGAATTATGGATATACTTTTGAAGATATAGACCCTTTCATTGAACACCTACGTGGTGATGTTGAAGCTGATCATAACAGCTTATTGGAAGAAGCTCTTGAACCACATGAGCTTATTCCTGCGAATAGAGCGCACTTCATTGTCAACTGTATGCACGACCTAAAACACTCGTATGACCAATACCATGATCAAATAATTCAATACTATTCTGACCCTCAAAACTATATACCTAGATTAAAGGTAGATTATTTTTCTTTATAATCCTTTTGCTCCCCATGAAATAAATATAATATTGGGGAGCTTTAAAATTTGTAAAGGGGAAATACTTAGTGTTTTATAAAAAAAATATTATCAATAGCCAAATATGGAAATCAAAGGAATTTAATGTTTTATGGGTATCACAATCTTTAAATGTTCTAGGAAATAGAATATTTTTATTAGGATTACCTTTGTTTGTATTTGAAATTACTGGTTCAGGTGCACAAATGTCTTTCACATTTGCTATCAGTATGCTACCTCATTTGATATTTGGAATAATAGGAGGAGGTTTAGCAGATTTTTGGGATAGAAAAAAATGCTTAATTGTAGGGAATTTTTTAGCAGCTATCCCTTTAATAACTATATTTATCTTGCATAATAGACAAGCATTAGAAATATGGCATATATATATATTAGTTTTTGTGCTTTCTTGTATTGAGGGAGTAAATTTATCTATATTTGAAGCATCAATTCCTTCAATTGTAAAAAAGGAGTTATTAATAGATGCTAATTCTTTAGTAGAAGTAACAAATTCAATTTTAACTATATTGGGACCAGCATTTGCAGGGGTTTTAATAGCATATTTTTCTGCTTCATCTACTATTTTATTCACTGCTTTTTCATGTTTAGCAGCAGGTATTATAGCCTTATTTATAAAAATTTCAAAAGAGTATATCGAAAAAGATAATAATAAAATCAAGAATGCTATTAATAATTTTATGGAAGGAATTTTATTTATCCCTAAACATCCCGAGTTAAGATGGGGCATAATACTAAGTACGAGCACTAATATAACTATGGGAGCCTATACAGTATTACTAATTTTTTTTATGACTAATAATTTAAAAATTGAGGCAAACTTAATAGGAATAGTTTTTTCACTTTCTAGTATTGCTACTCTCCTTTCATCTGTTTACTTTGCTTCTATATTCAGTAAGTTTAAAAAAGGTTCTGTCATGGTAATAAGTCTAGGTATGATGGGTATTGGAATAATAGGATTAGGTTTATCAATAAACATTTATACGCTAATACTAGCTCAATTTATTTATATGGGATGTATGTCTCTTTATACCATTAATTGGAGATCATTAAGGCAAATTATTACACCTAATAATATGATGGGAAGAGTCTCTGGAGTATGTAGAGGAATTGCATATTTAGGCTCAAGTTTAGGGGGCTTCCTAAGTGGAGTATTACTGACAAAATATAACCCATCAGTAATTTTTATTATTCAAGGATTACTTATTATAATATTCTCAATATTCGCGTATCGGAGTCCTTTGTATAGAAGTACAGAGGTTCTGAAAGAAACAAATATTAGTTCATAATACTCCACTTAGGGATTATTTTAAAAAATTCAGGGAATGCCCTTTTTGGGCATTTTTTGCTTTCTTATAAACAATCCATGCTGCTGCCAAATCTTGAAATGGCATGCCTACTGCATGGTATATTGTATAATTATATTTTTCTATGGGATGTTTGAGAGGCTTTTTTAAGATAAAACCTAATTCTGCATCTATACAATTGGGATTAATCCCCAAGCTACCTATAACCCCAACGGATAATGCTAATTTTTTGCTATCACATACGAAAAATGATTTTTTAATAACTTCTGCAGACACTTCCACTTTCCCCTTTTCATCACTTCCCAGTGTTGTAATATGAGCTCCATGTTGCAAAAGTTCTGGTTGTATAAACGGCTTTGTTGACCAAGTAGCGGTTATTACTATCTCAGCTTTATGTAAAGCTTCATCTACACTTTTAGCAATTACTATAGGTATATTAAGATCATTGAAAATACCAATAAATCTTTCAGATTTTTCAATATCTAAATCGTATACAGTAACTTTACTAATCTTTCTAAACTTAAGTAATGATTTTAATTGGACCTCTCCTTGTATACCTGCTCCTATAATAGTAACTTTACTATAATTAGGGTTAGCAACAATATGAGTGCCTAAGGCACCTGATATCCCTGTTCTAATAGCAGTTATATAAGTAGAATCCATTATCGCTAAAATATCACCTGTATTTATATCATTTAATTGAATAACTCCTTTTATTGAAGGTGACTGGTTAGGGTTCTTAGCATGGATTTTTATTGTATATGCAGGAATACCATCCAAAATTCCTGGGAATAAAACTACAACACTATTCATTTCACTATTTAAAGTTGATTGGTATTTTCCAATTGAATCATTTGTGGAATTTTGAATTAAATTAGCTAAAAATCCTTTTTTTATGTAGTAAAGTAATTCCTTTTCATCCATCATTTCTTCTACTTCAGTTTTTGATAAAATTAGAGTTGATTTCATTATAGTTACCGCCTTTATGAATATGAATTAGTAGTTAAATTACATTGAGAACACTTGCCATACAATAACAAATCATGTTGTTCCACTGAAACACCACTTATACTAGAAGCAACTCTCTCTAGATAACTTAAAGAAGGGTAGTAGAAATCAATAACTTTATCACATTCAGTACATATTACATGATAATGATTATCAAGATTAATATCATACCTAGAACCAATTTTACTAATTAATTTATGACTTAATAAAAGACTTAAGTTTGAATACACAGCAGATACACTAAATGATGGTATTTCATCCTTCAGGTTATTTAAGATTTCTTCGGGTGTAGGATGATCTAATTTTTTAATTGCTTCATAGATTTTAATTCTTTGAAGAGTTACTGTAAGACCACTTAACTTAAATCGCTCTTTCACATCCATTTTATCCCCTCTTTTAAATAATTTAGTATAAATTCAACATTTTTTACAATTATCTATATTGAAAATACCATAAAATGCAAATTGCAACAATATTATTTGTAAATTATTAATTTTCTGATTTATAATAAGGGGTAACGTTTGTAAAGGTATACCTTTTTAAACACTTAAAGAACATCTATGAAACACTGAAATATCAAGTTTATAAAGGTAATGTAAATCATTTTATAAACGTTTATTTTTAATGAATACCTTTATAAACGAAGATGGTATAATTGTGGTAACAAATGTAAGGAGAATATCAAACATGGCGAATATTTATGGATATATACGTGTAAGTACAAAAGATCAAAATGAACAACGCCAATTACATAAGATGATGGAACGAGGAGTCGAAGCTCGACGTATTTTTGTCGACAAAGCAAGTGGTCGAAATTTTGAACGTCCCCAATATCAATTGTTAAGAAAAATATTGAGTAAGGATGATATCGTTTATATTGATGCTTTAGATCGTATGGGACGTAATTATGATGAAGTAATTTCGGAATGGAAATACATAACAAGGGACTTACAGGCAGATATTGTGGTATTAGAAAATGAAACCTTATTTGATAGTCGTAAATTTCGAGAGATGGGTGACATGGGACGACTAATGGAAGATCAATTTTTATCTTTACTTTCTTATGTTGCGGATCAAGAACGTAAAAAAATTCGGCAACGACAAGCGGAAGGGATTGCTGTAGCTAAAGCTCAAGGAAAACATTTAGGGCGTCCTCCACTTAACCTTTCAACATTAAGCCAAAAGGAACTACTTATAATAGAAGAAACTTATCCAAAGTGGAAAAAAAGAGAAATAACGGGCGCTAAATTTATGGAATTGCTAGAACTTAAGAAAAATACTTTTTATAAGATACTGAAAGAATATGAAGAGAACAAATTACAAACTAATTAAATGAAGAATAAGAGCCGGATGTTTCTTAGAGTAGAAAATCCGGCTCATTTTATGTCGAAATTTGCTTAGCGTATATTTTCGTTAAAATGTGGGCGGGACCCCTATATTAATTAACACTTTCATTCTCCTTCCAAAATAAAAAGAGCAGCCATAGCCACTCTTTTTTTACAAGCTATTAAATTCTAAAAAAATCGAACTTAGTTATCTTTCTTATCAAGATCATTAGAAATTTTATTTAAGATCTCACGTGCTTCTTTCTTTTCTTCTTCCGTTAATTTCGCATTTTTGCTTTTCGCTTCAAGTGATTTCAACACTTCCATAAATGTACTTTCTTTTGTACATACGTTGTCTGTATAAGAGTCTCCGATTGCTATTAGAGAATAGTATGATCCGCCATTCGGTATAGCCGCAGTTCCATTAGCATATAAAGTTCCATCTTTACCAATTACTATCGAAGTATTAGCATTACCAGCACGAAATCTAGATGGTGATTGATGGAATTTCCATTTAAGCGTTGCATCTGGGTTTAATGCATACATTTTATCATATGTTTTAAAATAAATTACACCATTTTTATCAATTACAGGTGCGTCATAAATAGTCTCTATACCTTCAGTTCGGTACTTCCATTTTAAGGAGTAGTCTGGATTATACGCATAAAGATAATTTGCTCCACCCACATAAATTGTTCCATCTATAGAAGAAACCGTAGGTGCGGAATACAATTTTTCTTTTTCTTTCCATTGATGCACTATGTTCCCATTCTTATCAAAAACATATAATTTGTCTTGTGTATTTAAAAATATTTCATTATTTTTGCCTAAAGCCAATCCATTACCGTCGTATTCTCCGCTAACGTATTTTCGCCACAATTCCTTACCATTTTTATCATGAGCATAAAGATATTTATTCCCAAGAAATACAGCTAACGTATAAATGACGCCATCTTTTGAAATAAGTATGGCTTCGTATCCTATATATCCATTCCCTACTTCATTTGATGACCATTTCTTTGTTCCATCCGGATTATAGGCCTCTAATCGTTTTGTGTTATAATTGTTTACATAAATTGTTCCGTCATGATCCAAAACAGGCCTTGAAGTTGCAACTGAATCTTTCATTCTCCATTTAATTGAACCATCTGGATTTACAGCAGTTAAAGCACCTCTGCTAACATAAATAGTTCCATCTTCTGCAATAACGGGCACACTATCCATTGTTACCAGATTATCTTTAGCCCATTTCACAGATCCATCTTTATTAAGTGCAAATAGTTTTCCATTCTGGTTTGCTGCATAAATAGTACCATCACGTCCAATCGCTGGAGGGGTATAGAATTGTTGGATCTCATGAGCAAAAGAACCATCTTTATAGTAAACTTTATACTCCCATTTTCCTTTAGGATTCTCTGTTCCTGTAAAAGGTGAGTTTCTATTCCAATTCTGTCCGAAAGGAGCTTCAGCTTGTAAATCATATTT
>NZ_JBALLY010000064.1:0-23995 GCF_036963045.1 Bacillus sp. JJ864
CCTGCCACGCGCAAAGTTTGAAAACAAAGAAAGGCAGCAAGGCGTAGATCCATTTTTATCTTCATGGCAGCAATTATAGGTAAGCGTATTTTCGCTGGAATTATACTCCTTACCAAACTTCTAAATGAAATGTATGGCTGAGTAGTTACGAAAGAATAATATTTTTTTTAAATCTCTTAAGTTGATGGGCATGGGGTTTCGCCACATGCCCATCAAGCTAAGATTTTGAAATATCCCCAAAACTAAAATTTTATATCTCTATAGTTATTTATGAGAATTCAGCTCATTTTTTTCATTTTCATGTTTTAACCGCACATAGTATAGCATTTATCGTAAGTATGATTGGTTCTTTTTTTATGAATACATACTTTACGTATAGAACAAAGGTAACATTAAAGAAGTTTTTCCAGTTTCCGTTAACTTATATTGTAAACTTTATTATTACGACAATTAGTATTTATGTTTTAGTTGATGTATTGAATTTGAATCAAGACATCGCACCTTTGATTGCATCTGTAATTGCTATTCCTTTTACATTTGCAATATCTAAAAAAATATTAGTTACAAAAAAAGAAGCTGCTATTTAAGACATATTATAAAAAATTCTTCAGCATTTATGTTGAGGAATTTTTTTATTTTAAAGCGGTTCTTTATTCTATATCCCTTGGATTATAATGGAAAATTATCTCGTTTTTTATTTTGTAGAATCTTCTTGTTGAAGAGAACAAGCATTTAAGAAAAGGTACTTGTAACTAACAACAAAAAGAATCTTTTGACATAGATTAAAATTAGGTTAAAATAAAAGTGAGTACTCACTCATTAAAATAAAGAGGAGGAAAGTTTATGTCTCTAATAAACGAGGCTGTAACGCTTAATTGTGTTTCCAAGTATTTTGGAAAGAAACAAGTGATTCAAGATATTTCATTTTCTGTCCACGAAGCTGAAATTTTTGGCTTAGTTGGTCCTTCGGGATCTGGAAAAACCACCCTTATTAAGATGGTTGCAGGTATAAGTGAAGCAACGTCAGGTGACGTAACAGCACTGCAAACAGTTATGCCGAATTTGAATGGAATGAAACACATCGGGTATATGGCGCAAGCTGATGCGTTGTATGATGAACTATCTGCTTATGAGAATGCTGATTTTATCGCGACAATGTACGGATTAAAGGGAAAACAAAAGAAAGAACGTATCTCTGAAGTGTTTGAGCTTGTGCAGTTATCTGAGGATGCAAAAAAACAAGTGCAACATTTTTCGGGGGGAATGAAGAAGCGTTTATCACTTGCTATGTCACTTTTGCATGAACCAAAGCTTCTGATTCTAGATGAACCTACTGTTGGAATTGATCCTGTTTTACGAAAATCAATTTGGGATAAGTTTTATGAACTGAAAAAACAAGGAACAACAATTATTGTGACAACGCACATTATGGATGAAGCTGAGTTTTGTGAACGTCTCGGTTTAATTCGTGAGGGGAAGTTAATCGCAACTGGTTCTCCAGTAGAATTAAAAGAGCGAACAACAACTGGGCGCATTGAGGATGTATTTTTATTGGAAGGAGCGATGGAACGATGAGAGTATTTGGAGTTGTTCTCCGTATTATTCGTCAGTTTTTCCGAGATAAACGGTCGCTTGCACTTATGTTCGGAGCACCGATGCTACTTCTTTGGCTGCTTTCACTTGTATTTACACAAAAAGACTACAAGCCTCATATTGCTTTAGTTGATGTGCCGGCACCAATTGTAGATGCAATGAAAAAACAAGATGCTTCTTTTTATGAGTATGATAAAGAAAAGGCGCATAGGAAGATAGAAGATCAAGCAATTGATGCGATAGTTACTGTAGAACACGGAAAGATGAAAGTAATGTTAGAAGGCAGTGATTCATCAAAAAATCGTGCGGTTATGCAAGTTATGCAAAAGAGTATGGAAAAATCAGAATCGGCAGTGATGAAACCGGATATTTCTTATTTACACGGCTCGGCTGATTTTACGATGTTTGATGGATTAGGGCCGGTATTAATTGGTTTCTTCACATTTTTCTTTGTCTTTATTTTATCGGGCGTTTCATTTGTCAGGGAGCGTTTAAGTGGTACGTTGGAACGTTTATTATCAACTCCAATTCGGCGCTGGGAAATTGTTGCAGGTTATATAATTGGATTCGGTATCTTTGCATTTTTCCAATCTGTACTCATTGTTAGTTTTTCTGTGTATGTTCTTGATTTATACGTTGCAGGTTCACCTTGGCTGACGTTATTCATTACATGCATGCTTTCATTAACAGCGTTAACACTTGGAACATTTTTATCGGCATACGCAAACAATGAGTTTCAAATGATTCAGTTTATCCCATTGGTTATCGTGCCGCAAATTTTCTTTTCTGGTTTATTTCCGATTGAATCTATGAATAAGTGGTTACAACTATTAGGAAAGTTATTTCCGTTAACATACGGTGCAGATGCAATGCAGCAAGTTATGATTCGAAATCAAGGATTTAGCGAAATTGCTGGTGATCTTGGCGTTTTATTATTATTTGCGATTGTGTTTACATTCGGTAACGTGTTTGCTTTGAAGAAGCATAGAAGAATATAATGGAAAGAAAAAAGGAGTATTTTATGAAAGAGGATTGGCTAGAAGAACTAATTGCCGCCACGGGGACAGATAAGCGCAATGAACGGCAAATGCGCATTTTAGAAGCGGCAGTAGACATGTTTAGCGAAAAAGGATATTCGGCAACTTCAACGAGTGAAATTGCAAAGCGTGCCGGTGTAGCAGAAGGAACGATTTTCCGTTACTATAAAACGAAAAAAGATTTGTTGTTTGCTGTTGTGATGCCAACATTAACGAAGTTTGCTGCTCCGTTCTTCGTGCAAACTTTCGCGAAAGAAATATTTGAGAATACGTATGATTCATATGAAAATTTCTTGCGTACGGTGATCCGAAATCGATTTGAATTTGCGAGAAAACATTTTCCAATGCTGAAAATTTTAATTCAAGAAGTACCGTTTCAACCTGAATTGAAAGATGAAATCCAACAATTACTCGCAAAGGAGATTTACTCTCGTTTTGAAAACATTGTTGATCACTTTCAGAAACAAGGACAAATTATTGAACTTCCAACTCCAGCGGTATTACGATTCACTTTATCAGCTGTTATTGGCTTAATTTTAACTCGTTTTTTATTATTACCAGAAGAACAATGGGATGATGAGGCAGAAATCGAATCTACCGTTCAATTCATTTTATACGGGCTAACTCCTCGGAGGTAATCATATGAGGCAATTTGTAAAACCAACAGTTGTCGTAAGTAAATGTTTAGAATTTGAAGCATGTCGTTATAACGGTGATAAGTTGTCCGATGCAACAGTACGTAATTTACAGCCATATGTAGAATTCATTCCAGTTTGTCCAGAAGTGGAGATTGGACTTGGCATTCCAAGAGAAACAATTCGGATTGTCGAACTTGATGGAACGCAAAAATTAGTACAGCCATCAACAGGAGATGATTTAACGGAGAAAATGAAGTGATTTTCAAATGTATTTTTATCTTCTCTTCCGGATGTAGATGGTTTTATATTAAAAAATAGATCTCCAAGCTGCGGAACGCGTGATGTGAAAATATATGCTGGATTAGGAAAGGCGCAGGCAAAAGGCAAGAGCGCCGGATTATTTGGTAGTGCAGTTTTAGGGCGATTTTCACATGTAGCGATTGAGGAAGAAGGAAGATTGTCGAATTTTATCATTCGCGAACATTTTTTGACGCAGCTATTTACAATTGCGCATTTTAAAACATTGAAGAAAAATAAGAACATGAAAGCATTAGTTGAATTTCAATCTGATCATAAGTATTTATTTATGGCGTATAATCAAACGAAGCAAAAAGAATTAGGGCGCGTCATTGCGAATAAGGAAAAACGACACGTTGATGAAGTCTTTGTAAAGTATGAGGAAATATTGTATATATTGTTAAATCGTATACCGCGGTATACATCAAATATCAACGTATGTCAGCATATTTTCGGGTATTTTAAAAATAAGTTAAAGAAAGAGGAAAAAGATCATTTCCTCTCCTTACTTAGTAAGTATGCCGAAAAGAAAATACCGTTAAGCAGTTTACTTACCATTTTAAAATCGTGGGCAATCCGATTTGAAGAAACATATTTAATGAGACAAACTTATTTCGAACCATATCCAGAAATGTTAGTCGAAATCACAGATTCTGGAAAAGGTCGAGATTATTAAACGAAAAACCGCATAATTCGACTTTTTATTCCTATTTTGTTGTAGAACAATGTAGGAATTTTTTTGTGCATTAGTACAGATTCTGTTTTACAATTAAATCGTGACAGAATTGTAGCAATTATCTTACTACTATTCGTTCTTTTTACAAAGTAATGTTTGTACTATATACGCGCACGCTGTCGAAATAACGAATTCGATAAGGGGTGTGACAAATGGAATTTACTCTTACTAGAGAAAAACAAATGATCAAAGAAATGGTGCGCGACTTTGCTGAAAAGGAAATCGCTCCGAAGGCTGTGTATTACGACAAAACGGCAGAATTCCCATATGAAACGTTTCAAAAAATGGGCGAACTTGGTTTGTTAGGAATCCCATTCCCTGAAGAATACGGTGGTTCTGGCGGCGATACGTTATCGTATGCACTAGCAGTTGAAGAAATTGGCCGTGCTTGCGGTGGCACAGGATTAAGTTATGCGGCAACAATTTCACTGGGTGCTTCTCCTATTTATTATTTTGGTACAGAAGAACAAAAACAAAAATATTTAGTTCCAATGGCATCTGGTAAGACACTTGGTGCATTTGGATTAACAGAGCCGAATGCTGGATCTGATGCTGGCGGCACACAAACGAAAGCAGTATTGGATGGCGATGAATATGTTATTAACGGTGAGAAGTGCTGGATTACAAATGCTGAGTATGCAAATACGATTATTGTAACCGCTATCAATGGCGTTGAGGAAAGCGGTCAAAAACGCATCTCTGCTTTTATCGTACCGACAAATAGTGAAGGATTAACAATTTCTAGTCCGTACGACAAAATGGGCGTTCGCGCTTCCAATACATGTGAAATTGTTTTAGATGGTGTTCGTGTACCGAAGGAAAATATTCTTGGGGATGTAAATAAAGGATTTAAGCAATTTTTATATACGTTAGATGGTGGGCGTATTTCGATCGCTGCATTAGCAGTAGGGATTGCTCAATCTGCATTTGAGCGTGCACTGCAATATGCAAAGGAGCGCAAACAATTTGGTCGTTCTTTATCAAACTTCCAAGCAATTCAATTTAAATTAGCAGATATGGCAACAGAAATTGAATTAGCACGCAATATGGTACATAAAGCTGCTTGGTTAAAAGACAATGATAAACCATTTGGAAAAGAAGCTGCGATGGCAAAACTTTTTGCATCTGAAACAGCAAGCCGTGTATCTAATCAAGCTGTGCAAATTCATGGTGGTTACGGATATATGCGTGAGTATGAAGTAGAGCGTCATATTCGTGATGCAAAGCTATTAGAAATTGGTGAAGGTACTTCTGAAATTCAACGTCTCGTTATTTCAAGACATTTAGGATGTCGCTAAGAGGAGGGTTCACTATGTTTCGAAAAATATTAATTGCCAACCGCGGTGAAATTGCTGTTCGCATTATAAAAACGTGTGAAAAACTTGGTATTCAAACTGTAGCAATTTATTCAGAAGCTGATGAGTCTGCCCTTCATGTGAAAATGGCAAGTGAAGCACATCTTGTCGGTGGTCCGCGTGTTCAAGAAAGTTATTTAAATCTAGAAAAGATCATTGAAATTGCTAAAGAAACAAAAGCAGAGGCAATCCATCCAGGTTATGGATTGTTGTCAGAAAATACAACATTTGCAGCACGCTGTGAAGAAGAAGGAATTGTCTTTATCGGTCCTTCAAAAGATGTCATTGCCAAGATGGGAAGCAAAATTGAGTCTCGCAAAGCAATGTTAGCGGCTGAAGTTCCTATTGTACCTGGTATTTCATCTAGCATTCCAACTGTTGAAGAAGCAAAAGAAATTGCAGGCCAAATTGGTTATCCACTTATGTTGAAGGCATCCGCTGGCGGCGGGGGCATTGGTATGCAAGTGATCGAAACTGAACAAGCGCTCACTCAAGCATTTGAAAGTAATCAGACGCGCGCAAAGAATTTCTTCGGCAACGGAGAAATGTATATGGAACGATTGATTACAAATGCGCATCATATTGAGATTCAAGTGCTTGCTGATAACCAAGGGAATACGGTGTATTTGTGGGAACGTGAATGTTCAGTGCAGCGCCGCAATCAAAAAGTAATTGAAGAAGCTCCGTCTCCATTTTTAGATGAAGCAACACGCAAAGAAATGGGAGAGGTTGCAGTGAAAGCTGCGAAAGCGCTCGGTTATACGAATGCAGGAACGATTGAATTTCTTGTTGATGATGAAAAGAAATTCTATTTCTTGGAAATGAATACGAGATTACAAGTAGAACATCCGGTTACAGAAGAGATTACTGGTCTTGATTTAGTTGAGCAGCAATTGCGAATTGCATCAGGTGAAACCCTTTCGTTTACACAGGATGAAGTAAAACGAAGTGGTCATGCCATTGAGGCACGCATTTATGCTGAAGATCCTAAAACGTTTTTCCCATCACCAGGAAAGATTACATCTCTGTCCCTTCCAACGTCCGTGCGCATTGATCATTTCTTAGAAGATGGTGTAGCAATTACCCCGTTTTATGATCCTATGATTGCAAAAGTAATTGCACATGGGGAAACGCGAGAAGAAGCAATACAAAAGCTGCAAGCAGCACTAGAAGAATTAAAAGTAGAGGGTATTAAAACAAATACACCGATGCTTCTGCAAGTTTTAGAAGATGAAGTATTTCAAAGCGGTATTTACACAACAAGCTTTGTAACGAAGCAGCTTGTGAAAAAATAAAGGTTACGTAATGTAAAGGGGGAAATAAATGATGACAAAAGTATATGCATCGATGGCAGGAAACGTTTGGAAAATTATAGTGGGTGTAGGAGATACAGTAGAGGAAGATCAAGATGTCGTCATTTTAGAATCTATGAAAATGGAAATTCCAATCGCTGCTGAAGAAGCTGGCACTGTAATGAAAATTCTTGTGCAAGAAGGCGATTTTGTGAATGAGGGAGATGTTTTAGTAGAGATTGAATAGTGAGAAACGGGGTGCAATCGATTGAAATTACCTTCTTTTGCTTCTATTAAAGAAGTCGGGCCGCGTGATGGTTTGCAAAATGAAAAGAAAGTTGTTGGTACAAAAGATAAAGTGAAATGGATTCATATGCTGGCAGACGCAGGTCTTTCCTATATTGAAGTTTCATCATTCGTTCACCCTAAATGGATTCCTGCTTTAGCTGATGCACAAGATGTGTTTGCTGCGCTTGAGCGGAAACCGCAT
Organism: Bacillus sp. JJ864; assembly: GCF_036963045.1. NCBI lineage: Bacteria > Bacillati > Bacillota > Bacilli > Caryophanales > Bacillaceae > Bacillus > Bacillus sp. JJ864. The sequence goes on from NZ_JBALLY010000064.1 coordinate 7,439, forward strand.
GTTACATATGCAGCTCTCGTTCCAAATCAAAATGGTTTGGAACGGGCGCTGCTGCAAGATGTAGATGAGGTAAACGTCTTTTTATCCGCTAGTGAAACACATAATAAGAAAAATATTAATAAATCGATTGATGAAGCCCTTTCTGTTATTGAAGAAGTAACGAAACAATCGTTATTTGCTGGGAAAATGGTACGTGGTTACGTATCGACTGTATTTGGTTGCCCATATGAGGGTGAAGTAGACGTTCATAAAGTTGATGAACTTTGTAACAAGTTGTTTTCATATGGCATTTATGAAGTATCGCTTGGGGATACAATAGGGGTAGCAAATCCGGTACAAGTAGAGCGTGTACTAGAGCACTTACTCTCAAAATATGATTCTTCTAAGTTTGCAATGCATTTCCATAACACGTACGGTATGGCACTTGCTAATGTAGTAAAGTCATTAGAGTGCGGTGTGACAACATTTGATAGTTCTTGCGGCGGTCTTGGCGGATGTCCGTATGCACCAGGTGCGTCTGGGAATGTTGCAACAAATGATTTAGTTCATATGCTTCATAAAATGGGTGTACAAACAAATATAAATGAAGAAAAGCTATTACAAGCAACAAAATTTATTCAAAGCAAGCTCGATATACAGATTCCGAGTCATGTATACCGCGCTTTGCAACATAAAACTGTGAGTAGGTGATCTTATGTTACAGCTGCAAAATATTTCAGTTGATTATGTAACGCCTCATATCGTGAAAATCACATTGAATCGTGAAGGCCAAGCAAACGCTTTATCACTTTCTCTTTTAGAAGAACTACAAGATACACTAAGTCGTATTAACGAAGAAAACGATGTTCGTGTCGTAATGATTACAGGAGCAGGTACAAAAGCATTTTGTGCAGGTGCAGATTTAAAAGAGCGTGCCAATATGAACGAAGAACAAGTACGTGATGCAGTTGGAATGATCCGCTCTACTATGGATATGGTAGAACAATTATCACAACCTGTTCTTGCAGTAATAAACGGAATTGCGCTTGGCGGCGGGACAGAATTAAGCCTTGCTTGTGATATTCGCATCGCTTCAGAAACAGCAAGTCTCGGTTTAACAGAAACTTCACTTGCGATTATTCCAGGAGCTGGCGGGACGCAGCGTCTCCCGCGTTTAATTGGAATGGGACGCGCAAAGGAATTAATTTATACGGCAAGACGTATATCAGCCCAAGAAGCAAAGGAATACGGACTTGTTGAATATGTTACTCCTGCCCAAGAATTAGAAGAAAAAGCAATTGAAATTTCCAAAAAAATTGCAGCGAATGGTCCAATTGCAGTTCGCCGTGCAAAAGAAGCAATTACAAATGGGATGCAAGTTGACTTGCAGACAGGTTTACAAATGGAAAAGCAAGCGTACGAAGGTGTTATTCATACGAAAGACCGCTTAGAAGGATTACAAGCATTTCGCGAAAAACGGAAGCCGATTTATAAGGGGGAATGAATATGCTAGATCAAAAACAACAATCTCGTACATTAGAAGAGCGTGTAGAAACGATAAAGCAGGGCGGGGCACCTAAATATCATGAGCAAAATGCAGCAAAAGGGAAACTATTTGTTCGTGAGCGTCTTGCGCTTTTGTTTGATAACGGTGAGTACGTAGAAGATGCGTTATTTGCAAACTGTGAACAAGAAGGATTGCCTGCAGATGGAGTTGTTACCGCAACTGGTAAAGTAAATGGACGCACTGTTTGTGTAATGGCAAATGATTCTACTGTAAAAGCAGGATCATGGGGCTCTCGTACAGTAGAAAAAATTCTACGTATTCAAGAAACAGCTGAAAAATTACGTGTACCACTCTTTTATCTTGTCGACTCTGCTGGCGCTCGTATTACAGATCAAGTTGAAATGTTCCCAGGAAGACGCGGGGCAGGGCGCATTTTTTATAACCAAGTAAAATTATCCGGCAAGGTACCGCAAATTTGTTTATTATTTGGTCCATCTGCTGCAGGCGGTGCATACATTCCAGCCTTCTGTGACGTTGTAATGATGGTAGAAGGAAATGCATCTATGTATCTTGGTTCGCCTCGTATGGCTGAAATGGTCATCGGTGAAAAAGTGACATTAGAAGAGATGGGCGGAGCACGTATGCACTGCTCAGTATCTGGCTGCGGCGATGTACTTTGCAAAACAGAGGAAGATGCAATCTCAAAAGCACGTCAATATATTTCTTACTTTCCAAGCAACTACTTAGAAAAAGCTCCAATGACAGAACCTCAAGAACCGAAAGAATTCGAAAAAACATTAGAACAAATTATCCCGGAAAATCAAAATGCACCTTTTAATATGCACGATTTAATTAAACGTATCATTGATGAAGACTCATTCTTTGAAGTGAAAAAGTTATTTGCACAAGAGTTAATAACTGGATTTGCGCGTATTAACGGAATGCCAATTGGTATTATTGCGAATCAGCCTCGTATGAAAGGCGGCGTATTATTCCATGACTCTGCTGATAAGGCAGCGAAATTTATTACCCTATGCGATGCTTACCATATTCCGCTTTTATTCTTAGCTGATGTACCAGGATTTATGATTGGTACGAAGGTAGAGCGAGCTGGTATTATTCGTCACGGTGCAAAAATGATTTCCGCGATGAGTGAAGCAACTGTTCCGAAAATTTCTATCGTTGTACGAAAAGCATATGGTGCGGGTTTATATGCGATGGCAGGTCCTGCATTTGAGCCTGATTGCTGCCTTGCTCTTCCAACAGCTTCAATTGCGGTCATGGGACCAGAAGCAGCGGTAAACGCAGTGTATGCAAATAAAATCGCAGCACTACCAGAAGAAGAGCGCCCAAGTTTTATCGCGCAAAAACGTGAAGAGTATAAGCAAGATATTGATATTTATCGTCTTGCATCTGAAATGGTTATTGATGGTATTGTTCATCCAAATCAATTACGCACTGAATTGAAGCAACGTTTTGAGATGTATATGAGTAAGTATCAAGTATTTACAGATCGTAAACATCCAGTTTATCCAGTATAAAAATGAGAAAAGGCGTAAAAAACCTTTTCTTTTTAGATGGGCGAGAGCATCTGGCCGTGCACAGGGGCGGTCAGATCCCTTTTCTGTTACGTGCAATACGAAAATAAAAGTAGCTCACTTTTTGCTTTGTATAGCGGTGGCCTAGATGTTGAAACATCAAAATGAAGTTATATATGAGTGAGAACGCCCTGCCAAAGGGTTTTCTTTTTCAAAAAAATTAAGGAGGGACAAATTGTGAAGCAAGCAGTTTGGTTTCCAACAGAGGAATATAAAGCAAACACACGCTTATATCAATGGATGCAATCCCTTGGTTATGATGATTATGAAACATTTTATGAAAAGTCCATTGAAGATCCGGCATGGTTTTGGGAAGAGGCAGAGCGTGCTGTAGGTTATCAATGGATGCGTCCATATACAGAAGTGTTAGACTTAGCAAACGGTATTCCATTTGCCAAGTGGTATGTGGATGGAACTTGCAATGTTGTAGAATCTGCACTATCTCGTTGGATTGCGGAAGATGATACGAAAACAAAGCAGGCTCTTATTTGGGAAGGTGAAAACGGTACATCAAAATCATTTACATATGAAGAACTAGATCACTGGGTAAGCTGCGTTGCAAATGGTTTAAAGCACTTAGGAATTGAAAAAGGAGATCGTGTAACGATTTACATGCCAATGATTCCCGAAACAGTAGTTGCCATGTTAGCTGTCATGAAAATTGGAGCAATCATGTCTCCTATTTTCTCTGGGTTTGCTTCAGATGCAGTGATGACGCGCGTACAAGCTGCAGGCTCTAAAATGATTATTACTGCAGATGGATTTGCACGCCGTGGTAAAACAGTTTCTTTAAAAGACGAAGTAGATAAAGCGTGTGAGCATTGTCCAAGTGTGGAAAAAGTCGTAATTGTTCGTCATGCGGGGAATGAATTTACACCGCAGGATTACGATATTTCATGGAGTGTTCTTGAAAAAGACAAACCATTTACGCACGCAGAAGAAATGAAAAGTGACGACCCACTTATGCTTATTTATACATCTGGTACAACAGGGAAGCCGAAAGGAACGGTGCATACTCATGCAGGGTTCCCATTAAAATCAGCGTTTGATGCTGGTTTTGGTATGAATGTGAAACAAGGAGACCGTGTGTTATGGATTACTGATATGGGCTGGATGATGGGGCCGTTTTTATTATTTGGTTCTCTTCTTAACGGTGCGACAATGGTTATGTATGAAGGTGTTCCTGATTATCCAGAACCAGATCGTTTATGGGAAATGGTTGATTGTTATGAAGTAACGCATCTTGGTATTTCTCCAACGTTAATTCGTTCCTTAATGGCAAAAGGTGATTCATGGGTGGAGAAACATTCCTTGCAAAGTTTAGAAGTAATCGGTTCAACAGGTGAGCCGTGGAATCCAGACCCATGGATGTGGCTCTTTGAAACAGTTTGCAAAAGAAGAGTACCAATTTGTAACTACTCTGGAGGTACTGAAATTTCTGGTGGTATTTTTGGCAACGTCCTCATTAAACCGATTGCGCCAATTAGTTTTAACGCATCGCTGCCAGGAATGGCTGCTGTTGTATTAGATGAAAACGGTGCACCAGTACAAAATGAGGTCGGAGAACTATGTCTAGAAAAACCGTGGGTCGGTATGACGAAAAGCTTCTGGGAAGAAGACGATCGTTATGTAAGCACATACTGGTCCCGGTTTGAAAACAAATGGGTGCATGGTGATTGGGTATTATATGATGGAGAACAATACATCATCACAGGTCGTTCTGATGACACGTTAAATATTGCCGGAAAACGTATTGGACCTGCGGAGTATGAGTCCATTCTTGTAAAACACCACGATGTCATCGAAGCCGGGGCAATTGGGGTTCCAGATGAAGTGAAAGGTGAAGTATGTCATTGTTTTGTTGTGTTACGTGAAGGCACTGCGTTTACACCAGAACTGAAAAAAGAGTTACTAAGCCTAGTAAACTCTCATATTGGGAAAGCATTATGCCCGAAAGATATTCATGTTGTCGAAGATTTACCGAAAACACGTAATTCAAAAGTAATGCGCCGCGTTATTAAAGCTGCGTATTTAGGAAAAGAACTTGGAGATTTATCTTCACTTGTGAATCCTGAGGTTGTGACGTATATTCAAGGAATACAGTCGCAGAAACAATTGTAATTTTAATCATAGTAGTTATAAAAACAGTATAATTATACAATGTTACACATTATATAATTGTTAGTACATCACTTGTTGGAAAGTGGTGTACTTTTTTCTTTGTAGACTTCAACACGGTTGCGTTTACTAAAGTATTTATTTTGCGTAAAATAAAAATGGGTTATTTTGTAAAAAAGAAAAAGCGAAATCAAAAAAATGGATTAAAAGAATAGGAGGAGTGCTATGGCTCGTTGTACGAATTGTAAAACAAAGTGGAAAGCAAAAGATGTGTGGTCACTTTTTATGAAAAATGACGGGAAAGATTGTCCGTACTGCAATCAAAGACAATATTTTTCAGATGAAACTTTTCGCTTTTCCAGTGAAATTTTACGTTGCCTCTTTTTATTACTTTTTCCTTTCTTCGTCGAATTAAGCGATAAGAGTCCTTTAAGAAATTTTAGGAAGAAATAATACAGATTTACCCTGTTTTATCTATCACTCTCTTTTGTGTATGACTATTAAATGCGAAAAGAAAATTCATAAAAAATACAATTTCCTTAATGTAGAAAAAATGGTGCATTTATGACAAAATTAGAGATAGATATGAATCTAGTTAAGGAAGGGGAAAAAACAATGGGTATTTTGACAACGATTTTAGTGACAGGATCTATTTTATCATTTTACCCTAGAAGACCTCTTCTTCAACCGTGTGAAGGGCAGAGCATAGAGGTAAGGAGGGGAGGGCTCTCTTGCTACTCGTTTTCTGTCTGATTCTCATACACATGAAATTTTTCCGGAAAATCTAATGTTTTTGTTGAAATCGATTCCTAGTTTGTATAAAATAGAGGTGAAGAGAACGAATGTTCTTGTTGGGGGGAGAAGTAAAATGAAGAAAACCTATTTTTCTCAAAGGGTGTATAAACATACCTTACCAACTGCACTTGTGAATGAGGTGTCCCATGTTTTGTACCTATTCAATTAAGCGAAACGTTTTGCCTTTCAAACTTTGGTTCGTGAAACGCGTTCGAACCGGAATCTGCATGAGGAAAGTCTACAGATTGTCCTTAAGAAACGCTTTGGTCTTAACGACTATTATGCCAATAGTGCTCGGCAAGAAGCGATTGCCCTATTCTCCGCTATAAAAGAACAACAAACACTTCATCTTCAACAAATTGACGAGAAAATCAAAGACCTCAAGAAGAAACTCAAATCCGAACGCTCCTATCTAACCAAGATGAAAAAAGTGAAAGAGAGTTTTAAGAAAGGGAAATCGATATTTCCTAAGAACACTTCTTTTACCATCCAACCAAGTGGGATTGTCTCCCTTTCTCTTCCAAAAAAAACGATGATTTGGCTGACCTTCTATTCTTTTGAACACTGCTATTTAGACCCGAAAATTAAGAACACAAAAGCAAAAATTGGACGGTTAAAGCACCGATTAGACCGCCTTCAACAAAAGAAAGAAAAGCTGCAAGAACATGTTCCAAGTGCTGTGTTTGGCACAAAAAAATTGTTTCGATCTCAGTTCACAAAAGAAGAATTTGTAACCCATCATGAAGGATGGAAACCCCTTTTCTCTGCCGCCCGAAACAAACAAATGATGATTTCCGGCCGCAAAGATGCTGGCTATGGTAACTTTATGTTTCAATACAACATGGAAAAATAAGAACTCTCTTTTACTTCTATTTGTGGAAACGTGTTGACTTTCCCGTTCGTGATGTTTCCGCATGGACAAGACATTGTCAACTATGTAATAGAAACACAAATCGCGTGTAAACAAAAAAGAAGTATGGTCAGCCTATCTCTTGGTCGATTGAAGACCAAGAGGCGTATTACCTCATCAAATGTATGGTAGATGTAGAAACTAATTCCTACATTAACTTCAGTACAAGTGACGGTGTCATTGGAGTGGATTGTAACTATGATCATTTGGCTTGGGTCAATGTTTCAAAAGATGGAAACTATCTCGAAAGCGGCATTCTTTCTTTTTCTTTAGAGGGGAAATGTTCCGGTGCCATTACAAAAATCCTAGAAGCAGAAGCCATTCGTCTTGTCGAATTGGCTGTCCGAAAGAACAAGCCGATTGTGCTCGAGAAGCTGGATACTACGCTCTCAAAAACGGGAAACAAGTACGATAGCAAGAAAAGAAACAGAAGAAAAAGTATGTTTGCGTACCGAAAGATGATAGATGCGATTCAAAACCGGGCAAACAAGATGGGGGTGGATGTAAAACAAGTAAACCCAGCGTACACATCGATTTCCGGAAAAATGAAGTATATGCGCAAATTTGGCATCTCCATTCATCAAGCAGCTGCTTTCACGATTGGAAGACGTGGGTTAGGTTATCAAGAGAAGGTACCGAACGTGTTCAAAACCTATATGGATCTAACAAACATGCATCATTGGAAACAGTGGAACATATGGAACAAACAACTAGCTGTTCGTACACATGTATTGTATACGTTGTTTGATGTGAATCGGCCTCATGATGGTATAAATGGATTTCATATGGAGCTAACGGAAGAAGAAAGAAAAGGAATACGCAAAATGCTTGCGTATAAAGGATGAGATTACGGATCATTCGACTCACTTTTTACCGATACAAAACAGAACATAGGGTACCAGTCTTTTACTCCCTTCACCAGAGCAGATGATGTGGTCTAGGAACTGGGTGCATTGCCTTGTGTTCTCTCCTCTATGTCGCTTGAAAAGGGCGTACCTTTTTCTGTTTGCTTATATAGGGGCAGAGATGGGTCATCTATGGATACTTTGGATTGACGGTATAGAGAAATTCTCTTGTTGAACGGAGGAGGTTTTGGACCTGTTGTCATCGGAGCAAGAGGTACTAGAATCCCCCGCTTCAAGTGGCGATAACCGATAAGTGGGGGGAGTTCAATAGAAAATACGATCATTTCCTTATCAGCTGGGTTCGGTGTAGCTGGAATTGCATTAGCTTTTTCAGGGGTTGTTTTACGATTCTTATTTCAAATGCCAATGAAAATTGATGTAACTTGGTCTATTTTTGGCATTCTGTTATCTGTTTTAACAACAGCGATTGTCGTTTGGAGTGCAGCGAAACAATCGTTATCAGCTAAACCGGTTCATCTTTTGCAAAGTAAATAGATGTATATAACGAATACGAAAGCATGGTTTGATTATGTCATCAAACTATGCTTTTTCATTTCTCTTCTTGTTTACTTATTATGAATTCACCAGAATATTTGAGGGAGTGGAAGTCAATATTATAATTGTTAACCGAAAAAGGAGATTTATAATTATGAACACACAACGTGCACAAGAGATTGCTGCTTCACCAGTTATGGCGAATGTAACTTATAACGGGGTTCAAATCTATATTCAAAATGTAGATGAAACGAACGAAACAGCAAGAATTTACTCTCTAAATGAACCAAATAATGAGCAAGAGGTATCTGTATCCAGCTTAATAGAGCATTATTAAAAGAGACGGATAAAAAAACTTTGATAGCTGTAGCTTTAGAATAAAATCTGATTGTTTATAAAAAAGAGTGAAATCCTGTATTAATTATGCAGGATTTCACTCTTTTTATTGTTATAAGAAGATAACTAAGTTAATGCAATAGAAAATCTCAGGATGTTAACACTTGTATCGTGTTAGCGTACAAAATGGAAAATCTAATTCTATGGATGGTATAATTGTAAGAGAATACAAGTTAGTACTGTTTATAAAACTCCTCAAGCAATAGAGGATTAAGCTAAATTTCAATTTTTTACTCAGTAATTTACACAGATAGGTTATAGCCTAAAAGGGGAGAAAGTAATGAATAAGATGGAAAAGAGTAATAATACATTAGATAATATCGTTACGTTATATATTACTAGACACGGTAAAACAATGTTAAATGTTAGTGGACGTGTGCAAGGCTGGGCGGATTCTCCATTAGTAGAAACGAGTGTTGAAGTAGCCAAAAATTTAGGGAATGGCTTAAAAGATATTCATTTTGTTGATGCTTATAGTAGTGATAGTGGGCGTGCAATTGAAACTGCTAACTTAGTATTAAAATATAGTGAGCAATCAACGTTAAAACTTGAACAAAGGAAAGACTTACGCGAATTAAATTTCGGGATTTTTGAAGGCGATAAAAATGAAAATATGCAAAAAATGATTGGGGCTGTTGCTGGTGTGAAATCAGCAGATGAACTAATGGGGTTATCACTTAAAGAAATTGTAAACTTTATTGTAGCGGCAGACGATACGAAGCAAGCTGAGGATTGGAAAACCTTTTCCACCCGTATAAAAAGAGAACTTGACAAAATTAGTGAAGAGACTGCCCAAAATGGTGGAGGTAACGTTTTAATCGTATCCCATGGAATTACAATTACAGCATTAGTAGACATGATTGATAATAGTAAAATAAAACTTGGACTAGAAAATGCAAGTGTAACTAAAATTCACTATAAAGATGGAGAGTATAAAATCGAATCTGTTGGTGATATGAGTTATGTTGAAAAAGGAAAAGAAAGTGCAATAGTATAAATGGGTATATAAAATAATAGAATGAGAAAAAGGCAGATTTCTTACGAGAGTAAGAGACTGTTTTTTTCTTGCTACTGATAAGTGGAATCCTGTCAACAACGCGGAATGTTGACAGGATTCCACTGTCGTTAAGACTGACTATGTTAATTACAAAGAACCTCTCAAAAAAATTGAGAGGTTACTTTTTTCTAGTAAAGACTTCTTAGATAAAGAAATGATGAACTATATAGAGTATCAATTGGAAAGAGAGGGGGTCTTTCCAATTGAGTTACGTACAATAATGGAACTAGATCATATAGAGTTAATTATTAAAATGGTTGAAATGGAAGTGAAGTAACTCCTAGCTATTAGGGCAGCTAGATTAATAGAAGGAATACATGAAAGTGAAAAACATGATTTATATAAACAATTGCTTTCTTTTATTTGAGATGAAATAAAAGTTTATTAGAATTTAAAGTAATACATTTAAGATTTCCCCTATAACTTTCTCAAGTAATTTCAAATAAAATTCCAAGGGATTTTTACAGTTTATGGCGAATTTATGTGGTGCAAAATGGAAAAGGGGGAATTTTTATGAAAAAGTTTGTAAAACAGACTGCAAAATGGGTAACAGCTTCGACATTTATGGCTGGTATATTATTTCCTTCTGGACTTACTATAAGTGCTTCGGAAAAGGATTACCCTGTAAAAGGAGCATACCATCCAGCAGTTACATCTCCTGTTCACCTGAAGACACCATTTCAGTCGCAATTTATGAACAAGCAAGGACAAGATATATTTGGTCCAGCAAATCCAAACTATAAAATGAACGTTTACTATGATTCTATCAATCACACTATTCAAGGAAAAATGACAGTCACTTTTATGAACAATACTCGTACGCAGCTGAACGAACTTTATTTTAACTTGTGGGGAAACGCAGAAACATCTAAAGAAAATGGCGGAAGTATGTCTGTTTCTAATGTAAAAGTAAATGGGAAAACAGCAAAATTTGCTGTGGATAGTACTGCACTGCATATTTCATCTGTTCAAATTCCTAATAATCAAAAATCTACTGTATCGATGGATTTTGTAGTTCATGTACCGGAACAACAAGATCGTTTTGGTTGGAACAAAAACACAGTTTCGCTTGGAAACTGGTTCCCAATTCTAGCAGTATACGATAAAGAGGGCTGGAATGTAGATGCTTATTTTCCATATGGAGAATCTTTTTATTCTTTAACTGGAGATTTTGATGTAACACTTACGACTGATAAAGACCAGGTCATTGCAACGACAGGAACGGAAGCGGGACAACCACATATTTCAGGGAATTTAGCAACGCATCATTATAAAGCCAAACAAGTTCGTGATTTTGCAATAGAAATGGATCCAGCTTACAAAGTAAAACAAAAGAAAGTAAATAATGTAAATATTAATGTGTATTATACAGATGAACAAGCAAAATATGCTGATTCTATGCTTGAGGCAGGGGTTGAGAGCATCAAGCTGTTCAGTGACCGCTTTGGAGAGTATCCATGGCCAGAACTAGATATCGTTGGCATGGAAGGTTGGTTTGGTGGAATGGAATATCCACAATTAACGATGATTAGTATCGCTAAAAATCCTTCTCAAGAATGGGTTAAAAATGTTACTGCGCATGAAATTGGACATCAATGGTTTTACGGCATTATTGGAAATAATGAGCACGATGAACCGTGGCTTGACGAATCATTTGCTAGTTTTGCAGCTGCGCTCTACAGCAAAGAACTTGATCAACTAAAGGCAGAACCTGTTGGAGACTATCATCTTTCGTATCCTGTTTCAACATTTGCTGAACGTGCTGCAGAAGGCGGGATTGAAGCATATTATAAAACGATTTATGGTTACGGTTCAAGAACAGTTAATGATCTTCGTCTTGAACTTGGCGATGAAGTCTTTTACAAAGCGATGAAAGATTACTTTAATGAAAAGAAGTTTGGTGTGAGTACGACAAAAGATTTTATTCAAATTATGGAGAAATCAACCGGAAGAGATTTGACAAATTTCTTTGCGTCACATAGGATATTTGTTTCTGATCAAGAATAAACATATAAATAAACCTGTCGTGAATCGAATTCGGCAGGTTTTTGTGCTTAATCTTTACGCTCAATTTTACATACTTCACTATAAATTAGTTGTTTTTTAATTCTTTTGTTTCCTTAAGTTTTCGAAACATCATGGATAAAAGTTCAATCATCGACAAAAAAGTCTTGATGTAATTCGGAAGACCACCGATTCATTACAGAATAATTTGTGGGAGTGAAGTTCACATTATAATTAGTAAAAGAAAAAGAGGTTATATTCATGAATACATAACGTGCAAAAGAGACTGTCGCTTCATCAGTTATGGCTAATGTAACCTATAACGGGGTTCAAATCTATATTCAAAATGTAGATGGAAATAATGAAACAACGAGAGTCTATCCTCTTAATGAACTAAATAACGAACAAGAGATTCCATTATCCAGCTTAATAGAGTATGAATTGCTTAAATGTTTTCTCGATAAAAACAGCTGCCGGAAAAATTTCGACAGCTGTTTTTTTATGGTCTCAAATCCTATACATTGATTTTGAATTAACTATTTTCTACAACAATATCTCCCTTGAATTTTGTCGAATAAAGAAGGAAAAGGAGCCTATGGAAAGGAAATAAATAGAAGGTGTATAAAAGATTAATGAAAGTAGGACTAACTAATGAAAGAAAAAATTGGAGCAGGAAATACACCAGAGGTCTATTTGTAAGAAGAAAGAGAAATATGGCGGCAAGATTAATAGAAGGAATACCTGAAGGTGAGAAAGATGATTTATATAAGCAAGTGCTTTTTTTTATTTGAGATGAAATAATATAGATTTTATTAGAATTTGAAGCAAATATACTAAAAATTCATAAAGGGAGGATGGAATGTAATATGTGGAAAACATTATCCGAACCATGGAAAGAATGTTTCACTCAAGCTTGGTTATCGTATTGTAATGGTTCATTTCCTATTGGTGCTGTTATAGTAGATGGAAGCATTGCCGAATGAAATATGTAATAACAAAATTGCTCACGCGGAAATTAATGCAATCTTACAAATAAATAATTTAGAAACAAATGCAACACGTAAGGAATATGAATTGTATTCAACGATGGAACCATGCCCTTTATGTTTTGGTGCTATTGTTATGTCTGGGATTAGAAATATTCATTATGCAGCAAGAGATAAGATGGTCGGAGCAACCAATTTAAAAGATGGAAATGCTTATTTACAGGGGAAAAATATGAAGGTATTAGGTCCGCATACAGAACTTGAAATCGTTCAATTTGTACTGAAGACAGATTTTGTGTTGCGGAGAGGACATGACGTAGCTCGATTACTACAAACATGGGAACACGATTGTCCGATTGGCATTGCGATAGGCCGAAAATGGTATGAGTCAAATAAGCTCGTACAAGCGAAACAAGAAAAGAAAGATATTTCCATGATTGTAGATGAAATTATAAGTGAAATAACAGTATTTTAGGAAGAGGTGGATGACAAGAATGAATGTAAATTTTGAAGAAAGAAAATATACTTTTGATGCTATTGCTGAAGAATATGAAAAAATAAGACCTACATATCCAAAGGAACTTTTTCAAGATTTGTTCACGTATGCAAATATTGAGAAGGAAGATCGAATTCTTGAAATTGGTTGTGGTACAGGTAAAGCAACGGAAGGACTTGTTGAATTAGGATATAAGCAGATTGATTGTATTGAACTAGGAGAACGATTAGCTCAATTTACAGCTTCTAAATTTCAAAATGAGAATGGTATACACGTGTATCAAGGGGATTTTGAAGATTGGGATCGGCAGGATGATTCATACTCACTTGCTGTTTCAGCAACAGCGTTTCATTTTATTAATCCGGAAATTGGCTATCCGAAAGTAGAAAAATTGCTGCATAAACATGGGACAATGGCCTTCTTTTGGACATATCACATACAACCTAGTGCAGATGTTTTTCGAGAGATTGGAGATTGCTATGAAAAGTATGCACCACATTTACATCCTAACAAATTACCAACACCAGAAGACCTAATTGAAGAACGAAAAAAATTTACAATACAGCATGATTTGTTCCAAGATTTAGTTGTAAAAACTTATAAATGGACGGATACATATACAAGTGATGATTACATTGCATTATTACATACGCAATCTGCCCATCGTTTGCTTTCACAAGAGGTAAAAGAAAAGTTGTTTCATAGTATTCATAACGTCATTGAAAAACTTGGTGGGAAAATTGAAAAACCACAGTTTGTTGCGTTATATTTAGCGAGAAAAAGATGATAAGGGATTTTTTATAATACATTTTTCAGCAATGAATTCACATAAGGGAGGAAATTTTTGATGAGTAATTTTGAATGCAAAATGTTAACAATGTGTATGGTGCAAGATGGCGACAAAGTTTTACTTATTAATCGTCCAGATCGTTTAGGGTTTCCAGGATACATTGCTCCTGGTGGAAAAGTCGACTTTCCAGAAAGTATTGTAGACGGAGCCATCCGAGAAGTACGTGAAGAAACAGGGTTAGTCGTAAAAGACATTATCTTTAAAGGGATCACCGAGTTTTGTGAGCCAAACACGAAGTTACGTTATATGGTATTTAATTATTTGGCAACATCTTTTGAAGGAACACTGCTTGAAGAGCCGCCTGAAGGAGAATTAGTATGGGTGGATATAAAAGATGCGCTACATTTACCGATGCAAGATTGGTTTAGAAAAAGGTTTCCGCTATTCTTTGAACCGGGAACATTTGAGTGGCATTCGGTATGGGATAAAGAGCGTGATGTTGTTTTAAATAGAGTGGAAAAACATTATAAAGAATCAGAGCTACATAAAGTGTAAACGTACGCGCTTTTAACAGATTGGGCTCACCACCTAGAGTCGATTACTTAAAAGATATAAGGAAATTTGGCAGTTCAGTAATGCAGAGTCTTCGAATACGTTGAAGAATTATTTTAGAAAAGAGAGCGAAAACTCATTTTTACATCCTCATTTCCTCTATTTATTTTTTGAAAAGGATATATTTCCCTGAATATCATAATACATTATAGAAAAATGTCGAGAGGGGTGTATGAGATGGGTTTCCCTCCTCAACAACAAAGTAAACCTGGTATTGAATCATTAATGATACCCAGACCAATATTTGATAACCCTAATTACAAACCAGCCGGCAAGCTCATAAATAAGGTAGCGCTTATAACTGGTGGGGATAGTGGAATTGGGAGAGCTGTCGCTGTAGCCTTTGCAAAAGAGGGTGCAGACATTACAATCTCCTACTTAAATGAACACAGCGATGCAAAAGAAACGGAGTTCTATGTCAAAAAGTACGGCCGTAGTTGCATTACCATTCCAGGTGATATTGGATATGAGCAGCATTGCCAACAAGTTGTCATGCGAACGATTCAACAATTTGGTCGTATTGACATTTTGGTGAATAATGCCGGTGTACTATACATAAGGAACAGTCTACTTGATGTAGATTCGAATCAACGAGCAAGCACCTTTCACACAAATGTTTTTTCGCAGTTTATTTTAACGCAAGCTGCTTTGCCATACATGAATTCAGGGAGCTCGATAATAAATACAACATCCCTTAGTGCCTATGATGGGGATCAAGATGCAATTGACTACTCGGCATCTAAAGGAGCCATTGTTTCATTTACACGTTCACTGTCATTGTCACTAGCATTGAAAGGGATTCGAGTTAATGGTGTGGCCCCAGGACCAATTTGGACGCCATTAATTCCATCTTCCTTACCCCCAGAATGGATTGCTACATTTGGAGACCATGTTCCTTTGAAGCGAGCCGGCCAACCGTTTGAAGTGGCACCTGCATATGTATTTTTGGCTTCCGATGATGCATCTTACATATCCGGGCAAATTCTGCATGTGAATGGTGGGGAAATTGTAAACGGCTAAATACTTACTGGAAACTATGAGATATCTGTTAAGTGAATTCTTATTTAGTTAACAGGAGTTTTTAATTGAAACTACATATAAAGTAAAAACGCTTGGTTTTCCAAGCGTTTTTTATTTGCTAATTGATTCTATTTTTGAAATAAAGAATAACTCGTTATTTTGTTCATTAGATTCATTTTCATAATCCGATAGTGGACAAGTAGTGCTGTGCATACTCCAAGGAACATACCTGCCAATACATCAAGAGGGTAATGAACACCAACCCAAATTCTTGAAAAGGCAATACACATTCCAAAAATGACCCACATAAATGTCTTTCCTCTACTACATAGCCAAATTGTTACAGTAATGACCAAAGCAGCTGTAGCATGATCACTTGGGAAAGAAGAATTTGCGGCGTGATCAACCAATTGTTTAATGTGATGCGAAACGAATGGTCGATCGCGATAGAAAAATAATTCAATCACTCGATTCATAGTAAATGCTATGGAGCAGGCAAATAAAGCTTGAAATACGGTCACTCTATTTTCCTTATTTGTAATCCATAAAATGAATAAAGCAACAATCAATATGTACTGGGCATACTCGGCGAAAAAAATCATCATTTTATCTAGGAAAGAGTATTTGTAAACATACGAGTTGATCCACTGAAAGATTTCATGATCGATAGAATTTAAAACCATTGACTAAAAACACATCCTAACATTGAATAAAGCATTTCTCTATTTTTACATAATATCAATTACTGAATAGTGTTTAAAGGACTGATTGTCAAAAAAAATGACATATGAGTCCTAATTTTTACAGCAAATAAAAAGAAAAATACATTTGTTAGTGTGTATGAGACTTTATATAATCTCCTTTTTAAAATTTCGTGTAACGTAATAAA
>NZ_JBALLY010000065.1:0-16439 GCF_036963045.1 Bacillus sp. JJ864
AAGTAGACAATAAGTGCAGACTCCTGTTGTGTTTGCATGACAGCAGTCTATATGCCAAAAAATGAATTTACAAGTAATAGAGAGACATATCTTCACTAGAATCATACCCTTTTCTAAATTTCTAAAAGGTATAGCTGAGTAGTTACATGGAAATGCTATTTGTTATTCTAATAGCAGAAATTGGAGAATATCAAGAAAAATTCTCTTAAAAAATGAATAAACTAATAGTATGATGTAGTTAATTGGAAATTTAACTAATTATAGGCGTATTTCTATTTAGCAGCATGATTAGAGGGGGGAGAAAATGAAACAAGATTTGAACAAAAAAATAGAAGCCCTAGAAACAACAATTGATACGTTGAAGGAGACGCTCTATGAGTTAAAAGCACAGCGAAGAGCAATGGACGAAGAAAGAGTTCAACAAGTAAAGGAACCTATTGAGAAGAAACAAGAAGTTAGTATCCCTGTGCAAAATGTACGACAAGAAGAAAGAGTCATTAGCAAAGAAAGTGTGAAGGAACCGGAGATAAAGCAGGTAGATATATCTGCATTTAAGCCTGAACCATTTGACATTATAAAATTTTGTCAAACATGGCTACCGCGTATTTTCGTTGCCATTATGCTGCTTGGGGTAATTTGGCTATTTAAAGCGGGAGTAGATGCAGGATTACTTACTCCAGCAATTCGTATTGTATTTGGCGTAGCATTATCAGTTGTTTTGTATTATGTAGGTGATATACAAATAAAAAAAGAACGTCAAGCGTTAGGTTTAGTATTAGCTGGAGGAAGTATTACAGGTATTGTTTTAACGACATTCGCTGCGCACTATTTGTATCATTTCTTTCCGGCAAGCATTGCATTTATATTCAACATTATTTGGATTATACTCGGTATCTATTTAGCTAAGCGATATCAATCAGAGTATCTCGCTATATTTGTATCTGTAGGAGCCTTTTTTGTACCGTTCTTATTAAATAGTACAACACCTAATTCTTACATTTTCTTTGGATATGAAACAGTGTTAACGATTAGTTTATTATGGTATGCGTATAAAAATCGCTATCAATATTTATATATGGTATCTTACTCTGTTTCCGTACTTGTAACGTTTGTCTTTTTTGTAATTATGACCGTGTTACTAGGGAATTTACAGGTACAATTAACAGTTGTTTATGGATTAATTCATATTCTGCTTTTCTGGCATATGTTTATTGATCGAAGTTTTATTTATCAACCTAGAATGGCTTTGTTTAGTGCCAATGCAATCTTCTTTATTATGGCAATTGTAAAAATTCCAGATTTTACAACATGGGGATTGTTAATGAGTGCAATTGTACACACTGTAATGTTTGTAGCTGACTATATGAAAAATAAAAAATCGTTATTTACAGATCTTTTATTTGGTTTTGCGATGGGGTCGTTTAGTTTAGCGATTTTATATGAATTTAGTTTAGTGAATGGAGCAATTGTATTGATGTTACAAGGTTTTTTAGGTATCGTTACTTCTGCGAAATTAAAACAAGAAATCAAGTTTTATATCAGTGCAGTTATTTATGTAATCGGTATGTTGCAAACGCTTGTTAGTCCATTTGAGACATTCATGTCAGCAGCTTTTGTAGCCCATCTCATTTTAGTTGGAACATTTTATTATGGAATGATGAAAGTGAAACCAATGTTGCAACATTTTGGGAAATATGTGTATTCGATTACGTTATATGGCTTTATGATGCTTGTATTTATTACGATTACTAGAATAGGAGAGGTTCTTTCAACAGACGGAAGTATTATCAGTGTATTTGTCTCTCTTTTATGGATGATATATGCTTTAGTTTCAGTTTGGTTTGGACGTAATAGAGGAATGAATGAAATATTATACGCTGGATTAGTTGTGTTAGTTGTGACAGTGATTAAGTTATTCTTCTTAGATTTACCAGAAGTATCAATGATGATTCGTGCAGTATTATTCTTACTTATTGGTGGGCTAGGGATTGTTATTTCTAGAATGTTTTTCTCGAAAGAAAAAGGCGAGTAGTAAAAAAAGCAATCCATTTAGGATTGCTTTTTAAGATAGAGATAAAAGCACACTTTATGTTACAATAACATAGATTTGACAGGGAAATTCTAATTGTTGACGCGTGTAAATACGGATGAGATTAGGAGTGACTACATTGGGGCTAAGTCTCTATGAAAATATTGCTCTAGTTGTTTGTTTAGTATTGTATATTGGTAGTATTATAGTTTATATGGGACGGAATTTTTCGCAAGAACGCAAATTAGAACAATCAGAAATTACAGCTGAATTAGATATGTTAAATGATAAGATGGATAAAAAAGAAAAAAAAGAGTCGTAAATGTCCTTTTTTCTTAAGATTTTCCTGCTTATTTTTGTGTATGAAGGAGAGAGATAGCATGAAATTTTACATTGCTTCAACCTTTACAAATAAACACATTGTCCACTTTGTAGCAGATAAACTGAAACAAGCAGGGTGGATTCATACATATGATTGGACAAAAAATGAAAAAGCAACAAATAGATTAGAATTACAAAGTATTGGACAAGCAGAAAAACAAGCTGTACGAGACGCAGACGTTTTTCTGCTTTTATTAAATGGAGGAAAAGGAAGTCATACCGAATTCGGAATGTCGCTTGCTTGGGAAAAGAAAATACTTGTGTATAAAGGAAACAGTTCTTTGGATACAACATTTTATCATTTACCAGAAGTACGTATCGTAGAAGATAGTCTAGATGTCTTTATTGAACAAGTGTTAGAAGGAGCATGGACATGATTACAATTCATGATTCTATATACGGTGAACATTATATAGATGGTGTGCTTGCAGAACTATTGCAAGCAAAGGCGGTGCAGCGTTTACAGAAAATTCATCAAGGCGGCGCAAGTTTCCTTGTGAATCCAAAGTGGAATGTAACACGTTATGAACATTCTGTCGGTGTTATGATTCTTGTGAAAATGCTAGGTGGTAGTGTAGAAGAACAAATTGCGGCATTGCTTCATGATGTATCTCATACAGCATTTTCTCACATTGTTGATCACGTATTAGAAGAGCAAGATGAGGATTATCATGAACAAATTTTTATGGATGTTATTGAAGCTTCAGATATTCCATCTATTTTGCAGAAATATGGCCATGATTATAGAATGATTGAGAAATGGGAACAATGGACGTTGTTAGAGCAACCTCTTCCGAATTTATGTGCAGATCGTATAGACTATACGTTACGTGATTTATATACATATGGAATGATTTCAAAGCAAGAAGTGTCTTCTTTTTTAGAAGATGTAACAGTTCATAACGGACAAATTTGTTTACAATCTGTGCAGGCAGCAGAATGGTTTACAGAAGCTTATTACAAAGAAACGATTGATTTCTTTTTGCATCCGTTGAATTCATATGGTTACTATAGACTAACAGAGGTATTAAAAGAAGCGTTGCAAAAGAATATTGTACAGCTATCAGATTTTTCAACTGATGATGAAACGGTGTTACATATATTACGAAATTGTGGGGATTGTCAAATTGATAAAATGCTTCACTCTCTACATTCGAAAGTAGTATTAGAAGAGAGTGAGACAGAATACGACATTTGTTATAAGGGTGGAAAAGAACGATTAATTGATCCGCTCATTTATATAAATGGCATGATGCAAAGGGCGTCAATCGTATCTCTATTTGCTAAGCAGTGTAATGAGAAAGCGAAAAAGCAATTGCAACAAAACATATATTTAAAAATAAAGCGTGTATAAAAGGAGCTATAAAACATGAATTTAGAACAAGGATGGAAAACAAATTTCTTAACAGTTGTACAGCAAAGTGAATATAAGAAAGGTGCAACTTTAGCACAATTACTATTTGAATACGGGGAAGAAGTAGAAGAACTTGTTGATGATTATGGATATGAAGAGATTATCAATCGTGAACATGATGAGGAATTAGAAGAGATTTTAGGTGAAGACTTATTTTATGAACTTGAGCGTAACGTCTTTCTATCATCGCAGTCAAATGAGAAGTTCATCTCTTTTATGAATGGCTTAGGATTTCAGTTATTAGACTACATTGTGTTATTGGAATCAGAATTTCGTGTAGATAGTGCGAGGTTTTCATCTGATACAATCAAGAAAATGGAGAAACGTTTTCCGAAGTTCCCTTATGTAGAAGGTAGCCAAACAATTTTTGAGATGACATTAGAAGAAGCAATTGAATTATTAGAGAATGTGACTGGGCTTCAGGTTAAAAAAAATATGAATGTATAAAAAGAACGTGCTGGGCACGTTCTTTTTTATAGAATGATTGTATGTTCTGCGTTTGTATATTGCTTTTCAATGATTGCATTTAATCGCTCAACCTTTCGGATGCAAGATTGTATATGCTTCTCGACTTCTTGCAATTCTGTAAGGTGATGTGTTTCAATAGGATGGATTTGTAAGCTGAATTTTTCAAATTGAGCACTATATGTTATTTCTGCATAACCGCTCATAATATCTGCCCTGTTTTGAAACAGATATTGTTTTGTTTTTTCGCAATATGTTACATTTTGAAATCCATATGATTGTAAAGTTTCGATGATTTTTGTAATTGTTACTGTATTCATTGTTTTTCCTCTTTAAGAAATTCGACTTAATCTCGCTATTTGCGGGCATTGGGCTCTCCACATTAAGACTGTGAGAAAGCCAAAATGATTGTTAAGAATAAAGGCCGGTAAAAAACGATGTATGAAATTGATCATTAATGGAGCAGCCTTTTGATGGCAAATTGACTGTATTAGTATAACATGAGCCTATCCAAGAAAGCGCTATCAATTTATTTTGAACATGAATTTTTATGTGTATTTTATAAAATTAAAATAAATGAAAAATAATTGTAATAAAGTAAAAAAAATAGAGGACTCTTTCGTTGTTTCATCATATACATAGATAAGTAGAGCAAATGAAAGAGGTGAAGATGTTGAACTTTGATATTACAGGACAAAAAGCATATGTAAAAGATGGACCGCATCGAAATCAAATAGGAACCATCAAACGAAATAGCACGGAGAACGGTGCAAAATATGTGATTGTAATTGACGGCATGGATATTGATATTGAGTTAAAAGATATTGTTTTAATTGATGTAGATGTTCGGCAATTTCATGATTGGTGTGAAGAGCAAGGTTATTTGTGAAATGATGGATATGAATGGTATTGAACACGCTTAAAATAGCGTGTTTTTTATTTATGCTGTAAGTTTTTATGATTTTTGAAAGTACCGAAAATGCCCATCAATATAAAGATAACAAAAGAGGTTAAAGGTCTCTTGCCTTGTAGTGGGTTGTTAATTTCTTTTCCAGTCTTTTCGGTGCCGGGCACTCGTATTTTTGTATAGGACGAGAAGAATGTCTCAGTACTGTTATATATAGTGAGGTGTTCTCTCTCCCAAAAGTTGTATTCATAAAGAATTTTTATATTTGGAAAATTTTAGTAGATTTCTAGAATTTTACTTAGAAAAATATGGTTTTTAGTGATATAATGGTTATATACTTCACCAAATTAAATAAATGGAGTTAAATACTTGCAGAGAGGGATGCATACATATGAAAGCATTACTTTGGCATGATCAACGTGATGTAAGGGTTGAAGAAGTTGTAGAACCAGCTGTAAAACCAGGAGCAGTGAAAATTAAAGTAAAGTGGTGCGGAATTTGTGGAACGGATTTACACGAATATATGGCAGGGCCTATTTTTATTCCAACAGAAGAACATCCGTTAACACATACGAAAGCACCGGTTATTTTAGGTCATGAGTTTAGTGGTGAAGTTGTTGAGATTGGTGAAGGTGTTACATCTTATAAAATAGGAGACCGCGTTGTTGTAGAGCCAATTTATTCTTGTGGTAAATGTGAAGCTTGTAAGCGCGGTTATTATAATCTTTGTGATCAGCTAGTCTTCCATGGTATTGGTGGAGATGGTGGCGGTTTCTCTGAATATACTGTTGTACCTGAGGATATGGTTCATCACATTCCAGATGAAATGACTTATGAACAAGGTGCACTTGTAGAGCCAACTGCAGTTGCGGTTCATGCAGTGCGTCAAAGTAAATTAAAAGAAGGCGAATCTGTTGCTGTATTTGGCTGCGGGTCAATCGGACTTCTTGTAATCCAAGCAGCGAAAGCGGCGGGGGCAACTCCTATTATTGCGGTTGAGCTTTCTAAAGAACGTCAAGAGTTAGCGAAGTTAGCAGGGGCCGATTATGTATTAAACCCAGCGACGCAAGATGTGCTGCAAGAAATTCGTAATTTAACAAATAACGTTGGTGTACGTATTAGCTATGAAGTAACAGGTGTTGAAGTTGTACTTCGTCAAGCAATCGAAAGTACTAGCTTTGATGGACAAACTGTTATTGTTAGTGTATGGGAAAAAGATGCAACAATTACCCCAAACAACTTAGTATTAAAAGAAAAAGAGGTTATCGGTATTTTAGGATATCGTCATATTTTCCCAGCTGTTATTAAGTTAATCAGTTCTGGTCAAATACAAGCAGAGAAATTAATTACAAAAAAAATTACAATTGATGAAGTTGTGAAAGAAGGATTTGAAGCACTTGTGAAAGATAAAAATCAAGTGAAAATTCTTGTTTCGCCTAAATAATAGATTCATATAAAAGAAACATCAAAACAGCTGACAAGTTACTGTCAGCTGTTTTCTTTCTTATAATGCAATTTCTTTAGTTTTATTATCAGCTTCATTGTACACATGTGCATCTAACTCTCCAAGCCATTTGCTAGAAATAAGACCGGCTGTCATAGAACCGCTCACATTTAACGCAGTGCGTCCCATATCAATTAATGGTTCAACAGAGATTAATAGAGCGACAATTTCAATCGGCAAGTTCAGAGTAGAAAGTACGATAAGTGCTGCAAATGTTGCTCCGCCTCCGACACCAGCAACGCCGAATGAACTAATTACAACAACAGCGATTAACGTTAAGATAAATTGCGGCTGCAATGGATCGATGCCAACAGTTGGTGCAACCATCATGGCGAGCATGGCAGGGTAAATACCAGCACATCCGTTTTGACCAATTGATACACCAAAGGAAGCTGCGAAATTTGCAATTCCTTCTGAAATACCGAGTTTTTCTTTTTGCGCTTCAATATTTAACGGCATAGTACCTGCACTTGAACGTGATGTAAACGCAAATGTTAAAACAGGGAATGCTTTTTTCAAATATTGCACTGGGTTTAAGCCAGAAAGAGCGATCAGTAATAAGTGAATAATAAACATAACAATAAGTGCTACATAAGATGCTAAAACAAAATTACCAAGTTTTAAAATAGCTTGCACATCACTTCCAGAGACGGTTTTTGCCATAAGCGCAAGTACGCCGTATGGGGTAAGGCGTAAAATTAATGTGACCATCCGCATGACGACCGCATATACGGCATCAAGTATATTCTTAAATTGTTCCGCTTGTTCTGGATATTTCTTTTTCACTCCTAAGAAGGCAATCCCAATAAATGCGGCAAAAATGACAATAGAAATTGTTGATGTTGGACGAGCACCTGTTAAATCTAAAAATGGATTTGCAGGAAGTAATTCCAATAATTTTTGCGGAATGGGTGTTTGCTCAATAGAAGTAAATTTTTCTTCTACTAATTTTAAGCGAGCTGTTTCTGCACTGCCTTGCTGTAAACCAGTTGCTTGTAAGTCGAAACCAGCACTTGCAGC
The DNA here is from genome assembly GCF_036963045.1 of Bacillus sp. JJ864. NCBI lineage: Bacteria > Bacillati > Bacillota > Bacilli > Caryophanales > Bacillaceae > Bacillus > Bacillus sp. JJ864. Next base: position 7,721 of record NZ_JBALLY010000065.1, read on the forward strand.
AATTCCGACTGCAGCAGCAATTCCAGTTGTAAGAAGTAAAATGCCGATAATAAGACCGCTAATTTTGCCAAGATTATTAGTTAGTTTTAATTTTGTAAACGCTGAAATAATCGAGACTAAAATAAGCGGCATAACGATCATTTGTAATAACTTAACATAACCACTTCCAATTAAGTTAAACCAATTATTAGATTGGATAATGACTTCGGAAGTTGGTTTATAAAAAAGCTGTAAAATAAGTCCAAATATAATTCCGAGTCCGAGTGCGGTAAATACACGTTTATTAAAAGAAAGGTGTTTCCGTTGCATATAATATAACAAACCGACTAATAGGAGCATAATGATGACGTTTATGCTAACTAACAATGTACTCATACTGTTTTCCCCCTTCAAATCTGTTACAAATAAATATATTCCAATAAAACCTATAAGTCAACTATGGAATAAAAAGGATATAAAAAAAGATGGCATATATGCCATCTTAATGTCCCATTCCTGGTGTAAGAAGGAATGTCGTATAGTATGTAAATCCAATGAAGAAGACTGTTAAATATGCGCCAAATACATAAATGTACATACGCTCTGTTAATTTTAAATAACTTAAAAGTACAAAAAATCCTGTTTGTCCTAAAAATAATAGTGCTGTTCCATACATATCCCCTAAATAAAACATCACGGAAAAAATACCAGTCCAAAAGCCGAGAACGCGAAACATGCGCTCCATCCCATTCCCCTCCCTTTGTATGAATTCAATACTCTTCTTAATTATAATGCACTTTTCTAACTANNGTATAATCTGGCTTCTTATTTTACATATGAAGATGATAATTACAAGACTTACAACCTGTTTGGAACATATTATCATTATGTGTTAATTCCATATTCGGAAATAGAACTTCAAAGATACCTTTCATCATATCTCCATGCATGTTACAAACTTCTTTTGGATGATGAATGGCAACTTCTTTAAATGGACAATTGTATACGTCATAGAAAATTTTTGATCCATCGGTGCTTAATTCAAATTCCGGAGATAGGCCAGCTGTTGTTAAAGCTTCTTTGGCAATTTGTATTTTTTGCTCAACCGTTAATTCATTTTCATTAATGTTTAATCGATTTAGCTGTTGTTCCATTAATTCTTTACCAAATTTTTTACCCGTTTCATATAGTGCTTTCTCACCAACTTCACCTAAGCTAAGTAACGTATTGCAAGCAATTTGTGCTAACAATTGATAATCACGAAACGGAAATTGTAGTTGAATTACATCATCTGATAAGACATATAACCGGCTTGGTCTGCCGCCTTTACCCGTTTTTTTTGTTTCCGACCTTAACATATTTACATCCTCTAGTTTTGAAAGGTGTAAACGCGCAACATTCGGATGAATATCAAATTCGTCAGCAATTTCTTGTACGGTAACCTCTGTGTGTTTTTGAGAAATATATTTATAAATATAATAGCGTGTTGGATCAGATAGTACATTTGTAATTTTTAAAGCTTGCTCCATGGGGATCGCCACCTTTATCGGTTTATCTGAGATAACAATATTATAATATAGATAATGTTGTATAATCATGTTTTTGGGCAATGATTCATTAATTGTTCATAATTTCACAAACTTTTTTATTTGTAAAATTCGAAAATATTGCAGGAGAAATAAAAAATTCGCTATTTTTCTTTTCCTGACGGTCATGATATATAAAGAGTGAGGAGGCGATAACAGTGAATGCTGTCGAACAGTTTGCTGACACAATTATGAAAGAAGCATGCAGGTTGCGTGCATCAGATCTTCATATTGTGCCGCGTCACGAAGATGCCGTTGTACAATTGCGTATTGGAAAAGATTTAGTAACAAAGCACCATACTTCAAAAGAATTTTGTGAACGACTTGTATCACACTTTAAGTTTTTAGCAGCTATGGATATTGGTGAAAGGAGAAAGCCGCAAAATGGTTCATTGCAGATGAAAGTTGATGAGGAAGAGGTATATTTACGCCTTTCTACTTTGCCAACTGTGCATCATGAAAGTCTCGTTATTCGGTTGCACTTACAAACTGCGGTTCCGACCCTCTCTCATCTCTCATTATTCCCAAATTCCGCAAAAACACTTCTCTCTTTTTTACATCATTCGCATGGGTTAATTATTTTTACAGGACCAACAGGATCGGGGAAAACGACAACGATGTATGCTCTTTTAGAAGTAGCAAAGAAGGAGCAGACTCGCCGCATTGTGACACTAGAAGATCCAGTTGAAAAGAAAAAAGACGGACTATTACAGATTCAAATTAATGAAAAAGCGGGTATTACGTACGCAACTGGATTAAAAGCGATTTTACGTCATGACCCAGATATTATATTAGTAGGAGAGATCCGCGATGAAGAAACAGCAAAGGTGGCGGTTCGAGCAAGTTTGACGGGACATTTAGTTATGACAACATTGCATACGAATGACGCAAAGAGTGCAGTGCTACGTTTAATGGATTATGGTATTTCACTTTTAGAAATTGAACAATCGCTACTAGCGGTAGCAGCGCAGCGACTTGTGGAATTAAAATGTCCATTTTGCAAAGGGAAATGTTCGCCGTTATGTAAAAAAATGCGTCACGTACGCCGAGCAAGCATTTATGAATTATTGTACGGTGATGAATTGAAAGAAGTCGTTTATGAAGCAAATGGAAAACAAGCAACGTACCAATATACAACGCTTCAAGATGAATTAAGAAAAGGATATGCACTAGGGTTTATTGAAGAAGATGTTTATGTTTAAGAAAGAAAAGTGGCGGTTACATGAACAAGCATTGCTGCTGCGAAGGCTTGGCGAACTTTTAGAGAAAGGATACTCTTTATTACATGCATTAGAGTTTTTGCATTTTCACTTAACCCCGCGTAAGCAAATACAGCTTCAAGATGCTGCTGAAGAATTTAAAAAGGGAAGCAGCTTACATGATGTATTTTATAAACTTGCATTTCATCCCGATATTTTAAGTTATTTATTTTATGCAGAGCAGCATGGTGACGTTGCCTTTGCCTTGCAGCAAGGGAGTTCACTCCTTGGCAGAAAAGATAAACATCAAAAAAATATGATGAAAGTGCTGCGCTATCCATTCGTTCTTTCTTTGTTTTTATTAGGTATTCTCCTTGTATTTAACCTAGTTCTTCTTCCACAGTTTTCTACTTTATACCGTTCACTCCGTGGATCATCTACTTCATTTACAGACAGTATTTTAACAGTTATTCAAGCACTTCCGTATGTTATGGGAGGCGTTGTTGTTGCAATTGGCACTGCAGTTCTTATCTATATGCTGTATGTAAAAAGGTTGCATCCGGTTACGAGAATGGATATTTGTATGAGAGTGCCTCTTATAAAAATGTTTTTTAAATTAACGAACTCACACTATTTTGCAATTCAATTAAGCGGCCTTTTACAAGGCGGGTTATCTATATTAGAAGCGCTAACGTTAATGAAGGAGCAAAAGCATCATTTGTTTTTTCAATGTGAAGCTCTCAAAATACAGGAGTTATTAACGATAGGTGAACATCTTGATTCTATTATGATGAATCGTTCGTATTATGAACAGGAGCTCGCTTACATTATTAAACATGGACAAGCAAATGGCAATTTAGCAACTGAGCTTGCCGATTATAGTGAAATGACAATTGAAAAAATCGAAGAGAAAATCAATCGTATTTTGTTTGTTATACAACCCCTTTTGTTTGCATGTATCGGAATGGTTGTTGTACTTATGTATTTAGCGATGATTATGCCGATGTTTCAAATGATGGATTCTATTTAGGAGGCGTGTTCCGTGAAAAATGAAAAGGGCTTTACGCTGTTAGAAATGTTGCTTGTTATGGTTGTCATCTCTGTGTTACTACTGCTTATTATTCCAAATGTGGTAAATCAGCGCTCTTCTGTACAAGGAAAGGGATGTGATGCCTTTGTAAAGTCAGTTGAATCACAAGTACAAGCATATCAATTAGAACATAATAAAATCCCAACGGTGGATGATTTATATACGGGGAAGTATATTACATCTAAAACTTGTCCAAAAGGGGAGAGTATTACAATTGATGCTGCAAATGGAGAGGTTAAAGTTGTAGGGAAATCGTGAAGAAAAATGGCTTTACTCTATTAGAAATGCTCATCGTATTAAGTGCTATTTCTATTTTAAGTGTAGTAACGTATTTTAATTTATCGTCGATTTACGAAAAACAAAAGATGAATCAGTTTATGCACCAATTTTCTCAAGACATCCTTTTCATGCAGCAAGTAGCGATGAGCCGCCATAACCGTCACACATTACGGTGGTTTCCTAATCAAGCTTCGTACAGCATTACATCGTCAGGAGAAACAAACCCTGTTCTCGTTCGTTACTATCCACCTGATATACAGGTGAATGTAAACACATTCCCAAATCCAATGAGTTACGGGCCGGACGGAAATATTAATAGAGGTGGAACGATTATTATTTCTTATAAATCCAAAACGTACCATGTTGTATTTCAACTTGGGAGAGGAAGATTTACGTATTATGAAGTGTGACAAAGGTTCGGTTATGCTAGAAATTCTTGTGTCTCTTAGTTTATTAATGATGGCAGTTTCGCTTTTACTTCCGCAAACGCTTCTTATTATGCAGGAAAGAAAAAATATCCAGCTTCGATACAGAGCGCAGCTACTTTTGAAAGAAGCGGCAGCAGTATATATGTATGATCATGTCGTTTCGCCAGTAATCGAAAAGCGATATGAACATACGGTATATATAATTCAATGGAAGACCGAAAAGGTGTGCGTAATGTGGAAAGATAGTAAACAGCGTGAGAATGAACGGTGTCGTTATGCTAAAAAATAAGCAAGCTGGGTTTACGTTATTAGAAGTTATGATATGTTTTCTATTTTTATCTGTATTTTTTCTTCTTCTCCCGCGTCTTCAAGTCCTCTTTATAGAACCTCCGTACCCTAAACAGATTACGAATTGGGAATGGAACGTTTTTTTAGAGCAAGTGCAAATTGAGTTTCGCGATGTAGAGGAAGGAAATAATGGGGAAGGAAAATTGTTTTTCAAAACAAAGGCAGGAGAACATGTCACATATGTTAAGTCTGGAAACAATATTGTTCGGAAAGTAAATGGAGCAGGACATGAAGTTCTTTTACAAAAAGTAGAGGACATTTCTTACCAATTAGCAGCTCATACATTGATGATACGTGTGCAGGATATAAGCGGTAAAGTATATGAGGGTGTTGTTACCCGTTATTCTGTTATTGAGGTGAAAGGATGAGATCGGAAAGTGGATTTACAATGCCGGGAACAATGATTCTCCTATTTTTACTTATGTCTTTTTTTGTATATGAGACGAGTATATTTCTATCAGATCAAAAATTTTATACAGAAGCAGAAGAATTGTTTATATTAGAAGAAATAACGAACCAAGCTGTTGTAGATGTGAAACAAGAATTAAAAGCCCAAATGGGAAAACGAGAATTTTTTTATTTGTATGAAACAGGAGAAGCAAAGGGAGATTACACAATAGTAGATGGGAATGCTTTCATTACTTTACAATTTATGACAAAACGAAAGCGCGCAAGTAAAGTTAGCTTTCGTTATAATACAAATAACGAAGCGATTACGAATTGGCAAGAGGAGAGAGGATAACATGCAAACATTATATATAACAGGTTTTATGGGATCGGGGAAAACAACAGTTGGTAAAGCGTTAAGCAGTGCAGTTCATATGACGGTTATTGATACAGATCAACGTATTGAAGAAAAGACAAAGAAACTGATTCGGGATATCTTTTCAGAAGAAGGAGAAGATGAGTTTCGAAAGTATGAAAGTGAAGTGCTGCAATCATTACCGACAAATGATTGCATTATCACAACTGGAGGTGGAATCGTCGAAAAAGCGGCGAACCGGGAGTGGATGAAAGAACGTGGCACTGTAATTTATTTGTACTGTGATCCATATGTCATTGCAGAGCGAATTGCTGGGGATACAACAAGACCATTATTTCAAAAAGAAAATATACAATCGTTTATCGAGAAATTTGAAAAGCGTCAAGCTTATTATGAAGAAGCAACGGTGAAAATCGACACGACAAATAAAAGTGTTGAAGCAATTGTTCAAGAAATTCAGGGGCTGATTAATAAATAAAGAAGTGGACATACTAATCTAGTAGAGGTGATAGATATGTCTACAAATGATTATATAAGATATGTCACACAACAATTTGTATCATATATGGATGCTCCAAAAGAGGATCGAAAACAAAAACGGAAACAGCGCCGTGAAGAGAGAGAACCATTTTTAAATCGTTGGTTTGGTATGTTGCCGGTAAGTGCTGCATTCTTTTATCGTCAAATGAAGAAAAAGGGAAAGAAATCGAGTTAAGTATTTCCATGGAATCATTTACAACTAGAAAAGGGTTTCATGTCATAGTACAATTTCTACGGCGAGTTGAACACGCCGTAGATTCGACAATATAACCTAGAAAAGAAGCTCCACCGCTTACAAGCAGTGGAGCTTCTTTTTTATGCGTTAAACTTCAGCTTCAGTCACCTGTTTAATTTTATTACTAACCCAAAGGAACCCAGCTCCAATTCCTATTGAAATGAACCAACCAACTCCTGTCATAATCGCTTTCATTTCTCCGTATCCGTCTACTCCAAATTTAGAAATCATATAGATCTTAATACCGCTAAGTACAATAAATTGTAAGCCAAAAAAGAAAGTAAAGTATCGGAACGATGGAAAGAGGCGTGGGTCACGATATAACGATTGCGATTTCTTTCGATCATCTCCTTGCAATGCAGCAAGGTCGGCTGCGAAATATAACATGAGCGGTTGTTTGATAAAGATGGTACATATCACAACAATACCAAGTACAATGTGATAGTACACGTCGTTCCATAACATCTTTTCAGCTGAGCCGGAAAGTATATCTACGCTTGTATTTACAATCATCGTAATGAGGATAAAAAAGCCGGTCACATGAAACTGCCGTTCTTTCTTAAAACAATACAGTGTATAAAAAATGCCTGGCACTGAAGAAATGAGCATGGCATAATATGCATCCATATATTGTTTACCGAATTTCCAAATAACAAATGGAAAGATGAGATAAAAAATAATATCGTAAATTGCTTTATTGTTTTGTTTCATTGAACTCCTCCTTAGTTAGTATTGTACAATAAGTATTCTGAATGTTGCACTTTTTTAAGTGATTATAATTATTATTTTTCATTAGTAAGACAACAATAAGCTTTTTTATGTCGAAACTGCTAGGCTAATTCCTGTTCAAATCTTCCATAAGTATAGATTGGAAATTCAATCTATACTTATGGGAGATGAGAGAGTTAAAACGAATTGTGAAAAAAATTGACATTGTTTTACGCTTTCACTGTGATATAATAGTCGTGAAATAATAAACTTAGTAATCAAATGCAAAAAAATCGTTCATAAAAATGTTGTAGGTAAAGGAAGTTTGGTGAAATTCCAACGCGGTCCCGCCACTGTAATAGACTAGATATATAGTCTTAAGTCAGGTCGATTACCTACAGCTTTGTTTAGACTAACTGTTTCGAGGCAATGGAGTTAGTCTGCAGGTCTAGTTTTGCTTACATGCCTACTAGGCCTTTTTTGTTTGGACAGAAAGGAGACGAAGATGAAAGTAACGAAAATAATAATGGGGATATTTTTGGCAATTGTGATGTCAATAAGCATTGTTGGTTGTTCAAATAAAGACTCATCTGCTGATGTTTCAAAAAAGAAAGATGCAGTAAGTAAAGTAACAATTGAAATAACGCAGAATAATGGTGATAGTAAGGTAGAAAAAAAGACTGTTGAAATTAAGGGAAAAGAAACACTTTTAGACGTGATGAAGAAAAACTTCAAAATTGAAGATAACAAAGGGTTTATCACTTCGATTAATGGCGTTAAGCAAGATACGAAAGAAAATAAGTATTGGTTGTTTAATGTTAATGGTACACCAGCAGTAAAAGGTGCAAACGAAACTGAATTAAAAAACGGCGACGAAGTGAAGTGGGATTTACATGCAGCTTCATAACCAGTCTTCTACTGTTCCGATAACACACATTAAAAGCATTGCATTAGTGGCTGTATTAACAGCATTATCAGTTACGGGAAGATTGGTATTTGCGATTATTCCTAATGTACAACCAACAACGACATTACTTATTTTAGTAACATTGTTGATGGGAATGCGTTATGGAATTTTGCACGCCGTGCTTGTTATGATTGTATCGAACTTAATATTAGGAATGGGAATTTGGACAATTCCACAAATTATTTCGTATGTCGTTATTGTGCTCATTACAGGTTTGGTTATCCGACCTATGTTTTCAAAAATTCCACATATTATCATGGGATTGTACGCTGGATTTACAGGCTTTTTATATGGATTTGTTATTTCTTTATGTCAAGCACCGATTTATGGTTTGAAATATTTTTGGGCTTATTATATGGCAGGCATACCGTTTGATCTCAATCACGCGATTGGAAATGTTGGCTTTTATATGGTGTTAGCACCAATTTTATTACCGTTGCTAGATAAGTTATTAATTAAATATCAAGGTTCGTATATACATGAAAAGGCGAAAGAGCACAAAGATGCGTGATTAAAGGGTAATATACACCCTCAATGAAGAGGTCTTACATTCGTGAAGTCGTGTACATAATAAATAGTAAAAAAGCTTTTAGAGGA
>NZ_JBALLY010000066.1:0-2935 GCF_036963045.1 Bacillus sp. JJ864
CTGGGTTCTTACCCTACTACGGCTGGCGCGGAGCCAGTCATCAAATTATCCTTTCTTTTCCAAAAGAATTTGATGATACAACTATTATTACTTTAAATACAAATTATCGCTCGAACCCATTTATTGTTGGCCTTGGTAATGAAGTCATTAAGCTAAATCAAGAACGATTTAACAAAGAACTGTACTCCGTTCACGAAGAAGGCGTGCAGCCGTTTTATTCAAGACCAGCAACAACATTGGATGAAGCAAATCAAATACTGCAACTGATTCAAGATAAAGTAGCAAGTGGTCAGCGACGCTATACAGACTTTTGCTTATTATACCGGACACATTCTGTAAGCCGCTCCTTACTCGATCAGCTTACGATTCATAAAATACCGTTCGTCAAATACGGGGTAAGCCAATCATTTTATGAACACTCGCTTATTAAACCGGTATTAGATCAACTGCGGTTGGCCTTTGAACCATTTCGATTAGAATCACTCGCAAGTATTTTGCCAACGATGTATATCGGACGCGATGAATGTATATCATTTATTGAACGAGAACAATGGAAATACGGTGAAGGACGTTTCCCTTCCCTTTTACATTTTCTTTTACTGAATCCGAATTTAAAATCGTTCCAAGTAAAGAAAATCAATGATCGTATTGATTTTCTAAAATTTATTAAAGAACTTGAACCGAAAAATGCATTAAAAGAAATTATTAAAGGAAAAGGACAATATTTAGAATATCTGCAAAGCAATGACCGTTCTTCTTTCACAATGCAAAAAGAAATACAAGAAGAAATGCTTGAAGAGCTCATTGAATCTGCAAATCGCTTTTCCGACATTCCAGCGTATTTAGACTTTGTAAACACAGCGATACAAAGTCAAAAAGAAATGGAAGCCTTAAAAACAAGAGCCCAGCAAGATGCTGTCTCGCTTATGTCAATTCATAACGCCAAAGGCCTTGAATTTCCATGCGTTTTCTTACTCGGTGCAAGTGATGGAATATTACCACATTCTTCATCATTAAAAGATGCAAACGACCGCGTCACCGATACCTCCGAGGCATTAGAAGAAGAACGACGCTTAGCATACGTGGCAATTACGCGAGCAAAAGAAGAATTATACATTTCTTCTCCGCAGTTTTTTAGAGGAAAAAAACTTGATGTTTCGAGATTTTTATTTTTGACAAGAGATGACCTACAAAAAACAAAATAACAAATGACTTGAAGCTTTATAAAATAAAACAAAAAATACCCTGTTTNNNNAAACAGGGTATTTTTTGTTCAAAAGCAGACTCATTATTTATATGTTTCATTATTTATTAATACCTATTTTTCTTCCCACCACAGTTACAACCTTTTTTCTTCACATATCCTTGCTGTTCCAGTTGCTGCCATTCTTGCTGCTCTTGTTGTTGCTCTTGTTGTTGCTCTTCCTGCTGCCCTTGTTGCTGTTGCTGCATTTGATACCAATATTGAAGATTATTATATGGATTTGGTTGCTGATACTTCGCCATGGCAAACATCTCCTCTATTTTTCAACGCTCTCTTTACTATATGAACAACCTTTTTGTTTCGTGCCTTCATTTCTCACTCATTCAGCCATCGAATTACAATCGTTTCAATAATCGCTGCAGCCCCAGCAACTGCTAACAACAAAATAATAGGCTCTGCTACTTTCGGAATCCATTCATAACATAAAAGCAATAGAGCGCTCATCCATATTCCTGTACACCAATAGCAACTTAACAATTCCCCAATAAATTTACGTAAACCTGCTTCTTTTATTTTCATATACGTTGAAACTGAACCATCCTCTTCTGTAATCTGTATTTCTTCAATAAAAGGCGCACGTATAAAAGATGTAATCTTATCAAAGACCAAAAGGCGTGTTAACCGAAATACTGCACACGAAAAAATAAAAAACATAAGCCAACTCTCAAAAAACAAGTTCCCCATCCCCTTTTCTTTTCAGATAAATACAGGCTTATCCTTTGAAAAAAACAACTTGAGAGCAGTAACCGATTTACCTCGCATTCAATATTCTATTAGTGTAATCAAAACTTATGATAAGGAGTGAAAAGAATGGGTAACAATGATGACAAGAAGGGAATTACCATCAATTGCGTATGTGATGTTGTAAACTTCATCAATGAATTACAAGATTGTGCAACAAGCACATGCCCAACAGGTTGCGATGTTCCATTCCTAGGTGCACATCAAGGTTCGAGACTTGCAAATACGCGCCCATTTATATTATTTAACAGCCAAGGAACTGCATTCAGTGGATATATTCCTGCTACTGATTTAGAGGGTCATTCTTCTATTTTACGCGTAGAAAGCGTGGATGTCTGCTATGCAGTATTACGAGTATTGGAGGTACCAAATGTACCACCTGGTCAAAATCCAATTTCTTACTTTTTAAACACACCTACTGCTACACTACAAGCAACAAATTCCGTTGTAACTGTTGATTTAAATTGTTTCTGTGCAGTTCAATGCTTACGTGACACACACGTTGCAGGCGTATAATATGTAAACAAAAAAACTATTGAGGTGGTAGGAATCCTACCACCTTTTCCACATTATAGCCCCATCATACGAATCGACACGACATCCTCTATATTTAGTAAAAAATCCCCAACTTGATTAGGTACTACCATTTGCAGTGCCCCATTTTCGTAAGAAGCAATAACCCCTACATAAGAAGCTTTTTTTGTTTTCACCATACATTTCACACCTGGTATATAATGTGGTCGATTTAACAAGAAATAAACTTTCTCTTCATTATTCATATCTCGAAATGCTTTATTCTGCCATGTGCTACTTAAAGATTCTGTATACTGCTCATCGTTTTGCTCTTGTTCATCACTTTGCTCTTGTTCATCACTTTGCTTTTGTTCGTCACTTTGCTCTTGTTCATCACGTTGCTCTTGCTCATCACGT
>NZ_JBALLY010000066.1:3033-6998 GCF_036963045.1 Bacillus sp. JJ864
TCACTTTGCTCTTGTTCATTTCCTTCTTCTATGTCCGTTTGCTCGTTATATTGCTCACCCCCGTTTATCTCTTCTAGAATAGGTTCATTATTTTCATTATGATCTATTTCATTCGCCTTTGTTTTCGTAATTTGTTCTGTCAGTTTCACAATTACACACCGCTGTACATGCTGAAGCTTATATAAATCCAAATGTTGAATATATAATAACGGTTTATTTTTCGCTTTCTTTATTTGTTTCCTCGTCATCTCCAAGCCCCCTTTTTTCTAGAACGTACATCATTACAGTTATATTCACCCATGGCGAAGAAGTTTCGTTAAAAATAGCTTCTTTATCTATCTTCAAAAAACACTTTGCTTATTTCCTTAAAATTAGGAGTTTGTCTATAACATTTTTTATAAAGTTATAATAAACAAAACTAGCTCCTTACTCGTAATCTCAAAGGTTAATTTGGTTAGACTGCATTACGATAACAAACCAAATTAGAGCTACATTACGAAAGAAGCTAGTTTATTATGAGGGATATTACAAAACTTGTAGATTTAGACGTTTCAAAGGAAAAAATTGCTGTCGGCTAATAAAAGAAGAAATGCACTTAAGGATCCAAATCAAAGAGACGCTATTCGTCTCGCTTAATGATTTCGTGCAGAAGAATTAACTTTTGTTTATTCTTTACGGAAGAAAGAAACTGTTTCTTCAAGACCTCGAAGCAATGAAAATTGCGGCTCCCAATTTAAATGTTTTCTAGCTTTATTGTTTAACAGAGAGCTAGAAATAATGTCTCCCGCTCTTCTCTCCTTGTATATTCTCTTATCTTTTATTTTCATTACACTACAGATTATATCTAGCAGTTCATTGACTGAAATTTCTTGATTCGAACTAATATTACATATTTGATTGTCAGCATGCCTAAGAGCCAAGAAGTTAGCATATGCTACATCTTTAACAAAAATAAAATCTCTTGTTTGTTTTCCGTCACCATATATAATTGGACTCTCATTCTTTAATAATCGGTCAATGAAAATGGAAACAACACCAGCTTCCCCATTTGCATCCTGCCTTGCGCCATACACGTTGGAATATCTAAGAATTGTATACTTTAAACCCGAAAGCTTTGCGAATAATTGAATATAAGCTTCACTGCTCCATTTCGATAAACCATAAAATGATAATGGATTAAGTTCATGATCCTCATCAATAGGTAAATATTTAGGATTCCCGTATACAGCAGCAGTTGATGCGTGGATAATTTTTTTCACATTATACTTCACACAAGATTGCAAAATATTTATGGTTGCCATAATATTTTCACTGCAATCATAAAGTGGCTGTTTTACAGATTCCTGCACAGATACTTGTGCCGCTTGATGGATTACAACATCTGGTTTTTCTATCCTGAAAATTTTATCAATGCCGGGATCACGTATATCAAAATAATAAAAAGTAGCTCCTGATGGAATATGATGCTTATGACCAGTAGCTAAATTATCGATAACCACTACCTCTATATTATTTTCCAATAAAGACTCAACAATATGCGAACCAATAAATCCTGCTCCTCCTGTCACTAAAACCTTCAACTATTTCTCCCTCCCTCAAAGTTACATTTCCTAGCATATAAGAATATCTGTTTATTTCATTCACGAATTATTAATTTCTAAAACATTGATATTGTTACAATTTATGTAAACGATACACATTTTGCTACAATTAGGCGCTTTTCTTATTTTTAGTTAAATTAGTATCTTGTCTATAACGTTTTACTTATTTTTTTCATTAAATAGAATGAGAATGTACAAAGGAGTGAAAATATGAGTTGCGAAAATTACTTTTCTCTTCCATTGAAGGAATTACCTGCCTTTGGGATTGCTTTTAACACAGAGGCTCAAAAAGTTTCCGCAAACCAGCCGCTTTCTTTACCAGACAATAATTCTAATCCAAGCGTATCTATTCCTGTTCTTCTTGATGTAGAAAATACTGGGGTGGGCCTTCGCGTCCAAAGATCTGGTATATATCAGCTTAGCTATACATTAACAGTCTCTTTAGATAATGTTCCAGCTCCACTTGAGGGTCGTGAATCTGCTATATTTTTCTTAACATTAAATGGTACCACTCTTGCTAATGCTATCGCTGGCTCTGGAACAGCGGTACGCACAACTTTCAATAGCACAGGTCTAATTGTAGTAACAAGCAGCGTAATTTTGACTAACTTATATATAGATGACTTAATACACATTGTCCCAACAGATATAGATGACCCATTAAAAACTATAGATATTCGTTCTGCTAATTTAACAGTAACACAAATCGCCTAAAAACAAGGCCAACTCATATATTGTGAGATGGCCTTATTTTTTCATTTAAATGGAGAATCAATTTATCACATGTTTAACATTTCTCATTATGAATTTTCTTACAAAGTAATTCATTCTTGTGTATTGTCTTTGAATAAATTCCGAAAATATTCTCGGTTATACTTCACCGAAGCATGGTCCGGTACATATACTGCCGCTTGTTCATTATGATAATTCGCTTTCTCATCATCCCCTAGCCGACTATAACAAACACATAGCTGTAAATGGGGAACCCATGTATAAGATGCATAGTCTATAAATCCAGTAGAATTTTGAAACGGGACAGTAATCGCCATCTCATACCAAAAGGTCGCTTGTTTATAATCTTCTTTTTCCATAAATATGTGACCTACACGACAACAAATTTCTCCTCTTGGAACGTCGTATTGAAAAGAACGGAAACATGCTTGCAGTGCTTCTTCCGACTTTTGCAGTTGCTTATAGCAATCTGCTAATTTCCCGCATGCATGTATACAATCTTCCAGCCACCCTGCTTTCCCATCTAAAAACTGGTTATATAAATCAATTGCCTTTTCATATTTTTTATGATCCACACATTCATTAGCATAATAAACGATATCCCTCGGTGTAAACGTTCTTCCTTCTCGGAGTGCCTTCTCGAAAATTCGAAGATTACGATCGGTATGTTCTTTTTCTTTCTTATGCATAATGGCTATATCGCTTTTCATTATATTTCCATAAACAGCTAAATATTCATGGACAAATCCAATCCACTGGAAATTTTTCATCCGCTTTACTAGACGATTTCGAACAGAACTGTAAGTAGGGTCTCCATTTTCATCAACCGCAAGATAATACGACATCGAAACGGCATCTATATTAGAATCCAAGATTTCTTTCAATTGTAACAACTTATCTATTTCTGTTTCCACTAAAATATCATCAGCGTCTAACCACAAAATATAGTCCTTCGTTGCTTTAGAAAACGAAAAATTTCGAGCAGCTGCAAAATCATCGATCCATTCAAAATCATAAATATAAGGAGTATACGCTCTAACAATTTCTTTCGTTTGATCCGTTGAACCCGTATCCACAATAATGATCTCATCAACAACCTCTTGTACGGATTCTAAACATCTAGCAATTGTCTGTTCTTCATCCTTCACAATCATACATAAGCTAATTGTAATGCTCTCCTTTACCAAAGTCCTTCCTCCTTTCCCCTTGTAGTATATGAAAAAAGAAAAGAAAAATTTACTGGTATGGACACATTACATTCCAATATACCGTTTTTAAAATATGCAAAACAACTATATCATTTCGATTCTCTTCTGCATTTAATATATTGAAAAGCTTATGGAGGTGAATACATGAAAAACGACAAATTTGCGAATCAATTTCATCCAATAGAGTATATTGTTTCTGCTGTAATGGGACCGACGCTTCCACCAGTTCCACCTGGACCACCAGGAGGGCCGACTGGGCCGACTGGGCCTACCGGGCCTACTGGCTCTACCGGATCTCAAGGGCCTACTGGCTCTCAAGGAACTACTGGTGCTCAAGGACCTACTGGTGCTCAAGGACCTACCGGATCTCAAGGACCTACTGGTGCTCAAGGAACTACTGGTTCACAAGGACCTACCGGTGCTC
>NZ_JBALLY010000067.1:0-2175 GCF_036963045.1 Bacillus sp. JJ864
TTTAAAGGAATGAATATTTTTGAAGAATATTTACAATTATTTCTTTTAAATACCATTAATTGGGGTAATTACATTAATATACTAATATATGCATTCTTTATAATCAACCCCCTTTTGAAAATACGGTTTTTAATAAATCTTTTTAATATCGTAAACAAATTTTGTCTCCCTAATTAACCAATAAAGAGGCTGCTGCCAAACAATACTTCTGCTTCTCTACAGTTATTTATAAGAATTTAACACGTTATTTCTTTTTGAGAACACTAAATACTTTAATTTTAAGATGATGTAACCCCCTTACCGTAAATCATTAAACTCTACTATTATAAAAAGATTCAAACTGTACATGATTCATTTTATTGGCTCGCTCCCCTTGTTTTAAACCTCGCATGTGGCAGAAACAGGCCCTGACCGCTTCTATGCACGGCCAGATTCTCTCGTCCTCCTCTAAAAGAAAGAGGTTTTTAACTTGCATATATATGACTCATTTTATTCTCTCTTTACGATAGTGAGAGTTCCTTTGAGTGCATATCATTAGAAACCTTTTTAAAATTCATCGGTTTATGGCATAAAAGAAATAGGTGCACTATCCCTAATATAAATGAGAAACTGGAATTTGCTTATTTTTCAGTCATATCGGTAGAAAAATGAAAGCCTTTTGTAACTTTTACGAAAGACTTTTGTAATAATTATGAAAGACTTTTGAAAGATGTTTAAAGTAAGATAAGCTTATTGCGAATATATACGCAAACTACCTTATCAACTGTATATTATCTTTCTATTACCCTAAGTTTGAAAAATAAGATCGATCAAACCGAGCTCCCCCAAGCTCTTTTGAACTCAACAAAACCCACAGAAAACATTCTTGTTCTCTGTGGATTTTGTTATTTTTTTGAAATTATTAAGAATAAGTTTCCTTAAATTACATATATTGATATACTGTAGCGATGTCAGTACATCAATATGCATTTCAAAAAAGAAAGATTGTGGGGCGTTAAAAATAAAAAGGTTATATTCACCATTATCAAAAACAATCGATTGCAGTCACTTTGTATTCAACCATTTTCTTGCTCGTTGGAATGATACCTATAAAGAAACCGGAAACGGATTAACCAATCCTTCTTGCTCCGCCGAACTCAATTAAGGAAGCACCAGAATATGCTTTGGTTAAAAGAAGTCTCTAGTATCGTTCTTCAATCCACGTGAAAAAAAACCGTAGATGCTTTTTCACGTTTTTTCACGGAACAGAATGATATTCCACGCTTCAAGTCTAAAAAAATATAGTTCAATCCTACACTACTGAACAAACAAATGGAAATATTGCGATTGTAGGCAACAAAATAAAATTACCGAAACTTGGTATTGTTCGCTTTGCCAAAAGATTACAGAGTAAAAAGATATATTACTTAACTTTTACAGTATAGGTTAACGTTTGTGCAGGTTTCTGACCTTTTTCCCATGTCTGGGAGTAATCAAATTTCAACGTGTACGTACCAGCTTGAGTTGCTTTAAAAGTCCAAGTTTTTTTAGTTGGCATACCTACAGCATCACTTTTTTCTGGCTCTTTGACATTTTCTGAAACGAGTTGAATCCTATCTGTATTTGTTGTGTAGCTCCATGAGTACCCAGTCGACACATTTTCCTCCAGCGTAATATCAAACGTTTTACCTACTGTAACTTCCAATTCTTTCAGATGATCACTCTCCTGTGTAGGCTTATTTGAATGAGTTGCTTTACTGCTTTCCGCTGGCTTTACAGGTGCATCATTGGCCAAAGCACTTCCCGTCAAGCTAACACTGCCGACCGCCAAACAACCAACTAGGCATCCAGCTATAATCATAGGTTTTGTAATTT
This sequence comes from Bacillus sp. JJ864, assembly GCF_036963045.1. Classification (NCBI taxonomy): domain Bacteria; kingdom Bacillati; phylum Bacillota; class Bacilli; order Caryophanales; family Bacillaceae; genus Bacillus; species Bacillus sp. JJ864. The sequence goes on from NZ_JBALLY010000067.1 coordinate 1,855, forward strand.
TCATTGTAAGTTCCTCCATAAATTTTTTTAATAAAAGGACACAAAAAGAAAAAATTAACTTATATAACGGGGTAGCGCGCACATTTTAACCTTTTTATACGTTAAGGGATTCTCAAAACTCAATATTATTTGTTTCAATTGAGACTTTGATTCAGAGATGAGTTTTGAGACATATTTCAAGCTATTTTCAGCATATTTTAGGCTGAATTTCATTTATCTCAAATACCCTCGTTTTTGAGACTGAATAAGTCGCTTAGAGTAGTAAAATCAACGCTTTTTATGTCGAAAATTGCTTAGCGCATATTTTCGTTAAAATGTTGG
>NZ_JBALLY010000068.1:0-3656 GCF_036963045.1 Bacillus sp. JJ864
CATTATACTGCTTTGTATATTCATTAAATTTATTTTTTGGAGAATCAATCTCTTGATAAGATTGATTTACAACTTTTACTTTTTCACTAATCGCTTTTAATTTTTCATCTTTCGCTTGCAACATTGTATATAATTCTTTTTCTAGTTTTAATGATTTTTTATAGCTATCATACATCTTGTTGAAGGCATCATAACGACCTTTATATGAATCTTGTACTTTCTTTGCTTGCTCTTGTAACTTTTTATCTTTAAGATCTTTTACATATTTATCAACATCTTTTGTTTCTGCTTGCGCTTTATCTAACGTCTCTTTTTCTTTATCTAACACTTTTTCACGATCAGTAACGCTTTTTACAGCTTGATCTACCTTCTCTTTTACCACTTGGTTGTTATCTTTTCCGTCTTTTACAATCTGGCTATATAATTCTTGCCCTTGCTTTTCTAATGTTTCTAATGTTTTCGCATCATCAAAGATTGGTTTTTCTTTTTTGGCAGCATTCTCAAATGCTACGTACAACTCTTCTTCTGGTTTAGGTCCGAAACAACCTGCAAGTAAACTCATTGATATAGCTGCTACTATTGCTACTTTTTTATATTTCAACTTCAATTCCTCCTAATTTTATATGCGATTATCATGCCAGAAATTTAATGAAAAATGACTTGCTTCATCGTATACTTCAAAGTCATATCCTTTTTTACGAAGATCATCAATGATTGTTTGCAACGCTTCCACTGTTTGCTTCTTTTCATGCATTAACACGACTTCTCGTTCTTTATTAACATGAGGAACAACATTTTGAATGACTCCATTAGGGTTTCCTGGTAATTTCCAATCTAAAGAATCAACTGTCCAATCCCATTCTTTCATACCAACAGATGTCATTTGATCACGCAACGCTTGAGTAAGACCCGGCATACTTCCATACGGACAACGAACAAGGTTCGGATGAATACCTGTTACCTCTTTCATAATATCCTGAGCTTGTTTCATTTCCTCAACAAATTTACCTTCTTTATACAGTTTATTATAATTATGCGTCATACTATGAACACCTGGATAATGCCCATCTTTTACTAAACGCTTTACACTATCCTTATGAGCTGGAATATTCCCACCAATCATAAAGAATGTTGCCTTTATATTATTCTTCTTTAAAATATCTAATATTTCCTTTTGAAATTCACTTGGACCATCATCAAATGTTAAGTACACTATTTTACGCATTTGACCGTTATATTTTTCTGGTACTTCTTTTTTCATCTCTACTTTTGGTTGTTCACTTGCAAACTGAACAGTATTTTCTTGATTTGCAACTGCTTTTGCAGGAGAAGTAATGGATTGAAACATAAAAAACCCTGCCGCTACAACACAAATTGCGATAAAAACAATACCCAAGCGTTTAATCATTGTGGAGCGACGGTTCGTAACGTCTACCATTCTATCATTTCCTTTCTATTTTTCTATACACCTTTACTTTTTTCATTTTACACAGCATAAATGAATCGACGCAATATATAAATACAAATTGAAAAAACGACATAAAAACCACATTCTTTTTATATAGATGAGAGCATCTAGCTATGTATAGCAGCGGCTTATATGTTGAAAAATCAGAATGAATTTATATAACAAATTCTAGTTATTTTCCAAACGTCTTCAAAAGGAAAAGTGTAGAGATCTTTCCAACTCTACACTTTTAATGAGAAATCATTGTGCAAAATGTACTGATACGTCCATCATTAATTATATGCTGATTAACTACATTTTTAAAGGGGGTTGTCACAAAATCCATAATATATTGTAACAAAACTGCAAAAAATGTTTCAAAATAATAATGTTATAATTCCATTCATTGCATATCTCTATTTTGATATAACCTCGTTTGTGCCAGTTCTAACAATTCTTCAACTGAATTTCCTTCTAATGGATATATTGCTCCGCTAGACATAAATATGATGTGTACCATATCATCTTATAACATCTTTGTTGAATTTTTAGCAATTCGATTCATGAATGTCGATTCTTCCTATCCTTTATCTGCTGCAATTATTACATATTTATTTCTTTCGAGCATGTTATAACATCACTTTTTCGCACTAATGTTTGTTCTATCTTTGAAATCATTTGCTCCCGTTTTGATTCCAAAATACTACTCTTCAATTATTATATGTCGCTATGTATCTGTTGCTATTCTATTAAATAAAAAAATGTGTGTACAACTACTACACCATTTTATATAAGCTTGTATTTCTTTCATTTCTATTTTCATATACATATTATATGAAACATATAACATAAGGAGGGACATATCCTGAAAACAGAAAATTTATCCGACATTCTCCGTTTTCTTACTGGGTTTCTTTTATCATTAAAGCTATTATTTGAATCATTTGGATTACATTTCATTTCAAATGGACAAATCGATGCAATTGTCAATGTTGCCTCTTTTTTATTTATCTTATATTTCGGATATAAAAATAACTATTTAGGAAAAAAAGGACTTGAACAAAAAGAACTTTTGAAAAAGCACAACCTCCACTAATGAAAGGGCACTTTAACTAAAAAATGTTCTTCACACCCATAGGAAAGATCTTATATGCAAAATAAGAACCTCCCTATAAAAAGGAACTGAACGCATGTTAGATCATCATAAAAGAAGGTAATTATCCATTATATATGGACGATTTCCTTCTTCACCTGTTTATACTTATATATAAATTCATTTTAATTTTTCAACATGCTACGCAAAAGAAAACATGACCTGCACTTGTGTTCACGCTTGTATATAGCAGGGAAAAAACTAACCGATTCTATACACGGTGAAATGTTCTCGTCCACCTAAAAAGAATCTTCATGTCGCTTTTATCAGCATAGTCTCCTTTGTTTGCAATGGTCCATACACTTGGTTATTATGTTGAAATGTATATGTAGCACGAAGAGGCAAAAAAGGTGGTAAACTGTTACGCTCAGCTTTTACTTGCCATACTAAACGTGCTTTTTCTTTCGGTAATAAGTTATCTATACGCCAACGAACAAGCTGAAAAAGAAATTCATTTTCCCCATTATTGGATGTTAAAGTATTTGGTACAAACGATAACTGATCTCTAATCATATGACTGACAAATATGCGAGAAGCAGCCTCTTCCCCTTGATTATCTACTTCAATTTGAATTGCAATTATATCCTGAATTTCATAATAAACAGTGTTTGAAAACGAAGTGTTTTGTTTCATATTACACACAGAAAGTGTTACTTCTATACGAGGGATATATTGCTTATAAACTAAATCTTTGTCCGTACTCCCTGACCACAAAGCAGGTTGTACACTCAAAGTAAACTTATTTTGTTTTTCTAACTCACCACAATCTTTCACCATACAAATTCACCCCATTCTCATATTAAATGTATAGCTTTCTTACTTCTTCCATTAACAGTTCCCGAAAACTTATCATTTTTATACTCTTTACTTTATATAGTATTCGATAAACAAAAGAAAAAATCATTCTAAAAAAGCTGCACATCATGTACAGCTTTTTCTTGTATTCCTTTATTCTCTACTAACTCGAAATAAAATGAAACTTCCATCAGTGGGGGGCTTCATCCCCCGCTGACGGAAAGCCCCCCACCTATCTTCTTTAGAAAAGCGGAAGCGGCT
>NZ_JBALLY010000068.1:3784-18421 GCF_036963045.1 Bacillus sp. JJ864
GGTCTTACTGCCCACGAATAGCGGGATAAAAACTCTCCTATTGATGAAAATATGTGATTTTTGACTAAAAGATTCATACAGACAGCAAAATAATTTTACTGAATGAAATTATTTGTGATTTAGTCAAATTTGACTATAATATAATTTATCCCATACTATCCATCAGTAAAGATTAAAAATACGAATGGAAGTTTCACTTTATTATTGGGATACAAAGGAGGGTTCTGCTTGGAGGAACAAATAACTCAAAAGCAAGCAAATAATACAAAGTTCGTTGTAACTGGATTGTTACTTGGAATACTATTAGCAGCAATGGATAATACAATTGTTGCTACTGCAATGGCTACCATTGTAGGTGATTTAGGCGGATTCGATAAGTTTGTATGGGTTACTTCTGCCTATATGGTAGCTACTATGGCTGGGATGCCTATCTTCGGAAAACTATCAGATATGTACGGACGTAAGCGTTTTTACATAGGGGGATTGCTTCTCTTTTTAGTTGGTTCAATGCTTTGCGGCACTGCATCTAGTATTGAACAATTAAGTATATACCGCGCAATTCAAGGTATTGGTGGAGGCGCTCTTATGCCAATCGCCTTTACAATTATGTATGATATTTTCCCAGCGGAAAAACGCGGTAAAATGACAGGACTATTTGGAGCAGTTTTTGGAACGTCAAGTGTGTTTGGTCCGCTTCTAGGTGCGTATATTACCGACTATATTAGTTGGCACTGGGTATTTTATATTAATATCCCATTAGGAATTATCTCGCTATTTTTAATTACAAAACACTATAAAGAATCTTTACAATATAGTAAACAAAAAATTGATTGGGCAGGTGCCATTACTTTAATTATTGGTATCGTTTGTCTCATGTTTGCTTTAGAACTTGGTGGTAAAAAGTACGCCTGGGATTCAAGTGTAATTATTAGCTTATTTGCTACATTTACTGTTATGCTTATTATCTTTTTCTTTATTGAACGAAAAGTGGAGGAACCGATTATTTCTTTCCATTTATTCCGTAAACGTTTATTTGCAGCAAGTCAAGGCGTTGCTTTCTTCTATGGTGCAACGTTTATTATTTGTACGGTCTATATTCCAATTTTCGTACAAGGTGTTCTTGGTGGATCTGCAGCAAATGCTGGACTCATTTTAACACCAATGATGGTAGGATCTGTTATTGGAAGTCAAATAGGCGGGCAGTTAACAACGCGTACAAGTTATCGTAACATTATGACGATCTCTGGTATTTTCTTTATTCTTGGCATGTATTTATTAAGTACATTAACTATAGATACATCACGGACTATGATAACAATCTTTATGATTTTAGCCGGATTTGGCGTTGGATTTTCCTTCTCTGTCTTAAGTATGGCTTCTATTCATAATTTAAGTATGAGAGAACGAGGCTCTGCAACATCTACAAACTCTTTCTTCCGTTCACTTGGTATGACACTTGGTGTAACAATTTTTGGTACCATTCAAAATCATGCATTTACAGATAAACTAAAATCCGTTTTTCCGCTAGAACTAGCAAAAACGGCTCCACAAGGCGGCGATACAAGCTTCTTATTATCACCAAATGCGACTGAAAAAATACCACCAGAAATTTTACATGGCATTAAAGATGCGCTAGCAAACTCTATCGCTGACACATTTTTATGGGCACTTATTCCTGCATCGCTTAGCATTATCTTCATCTTATTAATGGGAAAAGACCGATTAGTTACACCAACAAACAAGAAACAAAAACAAGTGAGTTAACATTTCCCAGATACAGCTTTATATTTTGGAAAATGTTATTGATTATACTTTTGTTGAACTTCGATAGATAAAACAACTCTATAAAGAGGACAGAGAAAGAAAACTTTTAGAAATCAATACAGAAATAGACTAATAAACATATAAACAGTCACTAAAAGTGACTGTTTTTTCTATTCATAAAAACGGATTTTCTGAAGGATTTTTTCCATTTTACCTTTTTGTAACCCCACTCTTTTTTCATTACAATACAAATATATAAAGGAGGCGAAATGTTATGAAGGATCATTTAATTAAACAATATGGATTCTCCGTATACTACCATTCATATTTACAAAAACAAATCTTATACATACTCATGCTTCGTAGCGAAATTGCTTTTCAATCCGATACATTACACCCAAATGAACAACTGGAACTACTCTCCTATGATCGATTACTCTTTCATCACGCTCACGATATATACAAACGAATACAGTGTTCTTACTCATTTTTTTCACATATATATCCACCATCACATTGGTGGTGGCATCTAGAAAAAATTTCATTTTAATAAAAATAATTATCTTATTTTTAAAAATAGTAGACATTTTCAAAAAAATTATGATAAAATCTGTTTCAATATCATATACGCTAGTTACATTCCTTTCCAAAAGGAGATAGGTACACGAAAAAATGCTTTCGTGTTTAAAAGGGAAGTTTGGTGAAAACCCAACGCGGTCCCGCCACTGTAAGTGCAAAGATTTCGTTCTGTATACCACTGTGAAAACGGGAAGGTGATCGAAATCGCTGATGCATGAGCCAGGAGACCTGCCTATTTTAACGGCACTGATAGACTCACGGATGATGAGGAGGTGTTTTTAACGAAAGAGAAGTATTTTCTGCTTCTGTGTCTACTTTTCGTTAAAAGCATTTCCGAGTATACGGAAATGCTTACTTATATTTAGGGAGGAATTTACAATGACACTTTTAACAAGTAACTTAGGGTATCCACGAATTGGATTACAACGTGAATGGAAAAAGGCATTAGAAGCTTTTTGGGCAAACAAGGCTGATGAACAACAATTTGTGAAACAAATGAAAGAGATTCGCCTTCAACATCTAAAAGTACAACAAGAAAAAGGAATCGATCTCATTCCAATCGGTGATTTTACATATTATGATCACGTCCTTGATACAGCATATATGCTCGGGTTTATCCCTTCTCGTTTTTCAAAGTATACATCAGAACTCGACGTATACTTTGGCATGGCACGCGGTTCAAAAGATCACGTTGCTTCTGAAATGACGAAATGGTTTAATACAAATTATCATTATATCGTTCCAGAATATGAGGAAGATTTACATATTTCTCTTAAAGAAAATCGTCCACTTCGTTTATATGAAGAAGCAAAACAAGAACTAGGCATTGACGGTAAGCCTGTTATATTAGGACCTTTTACGTTTTTAAGCTTAGCCAAAGGTTATAAAAAAGAACAATTCACAACTATTTTACAAAAATTAACACATCCATACATTCAATTGCTACAAGAATTACAAGATGCTGGTGTACGCTGGGTTCAAATTGACGAACCAATTTTTACTTCTCTATCAAAACAAGAAGTTAATATCGCCAAAAAATTATATGAAACAATTCGTAAAGCTGTTCCAAATCTATCTATTATGCTACAAACGTACTTTGATAGCATAGAAGAAAACTATGAAGAGATTATTTCATTCCCGGTTACTGGGATTGGACTTGATTTTGTACACGGTAAAGAAGGTAATTTGCGCGCCTTACTACAACATGGATTCCCATCCGATAAAGTATTAGGAGTCGGTTGTGTGGATGGCCGTAACATTTGGAGAGCAAATCTTGACGACACACTCTCTCTTTTCCATACATTGCAAGAAACTGTACAACCGAAAGGATGGATTGTACAACCGTCTTGTAGTTTACTCCATACTCCTATTGACAAGACAAATGAAACACACCTTGCAGACGAATTATATGATGCGCTCGCTTTTGCAAATCAAAAATTAGACGAACTTACTATTTTACAAAAGGCTCTCGTACATGGAATAGAAAGTATTTCTCATGAATTACAAACGTATCGACGTGTGCATGAAGCAATTCGTACTTCAGCAGCTCGTAATCGTAAAGATGTACAATCTACGCTCTCAACATTACAAGAGGAAGACTTTTCTCGTCCTCTTTCATTTAAAAATCGCTATAACTTACAGCAAAAAGCTCTGAAGCTACCATTGCTTCCAACAACAACAATCGGTAGCTTCCCGCAAACACATGAAGTTCGTCAAACTAGAAAACAATGGCGCAGCGGCGATATCTCAAATGAGCAATACGAAAGATTTATTGAAGAAGAAACGAAAAAATGGATTCAATATCAAGAAGAAATTGGTCTTGATGTCCTCGTCCATGGCGAATTTGAACGAACAGATATGGTAGAATATTTCGGCGAAAAACTTGCTGGCTTCTCCTTTACGAAAAACGGTTGGGTCCAATCGTACGGTTCTCGCTGCGTGAAACCTCCTGTTATTTATGGTGACGTTGCATTTATTAATGGTATGACAGTAAAAGAAACAGCATTTGCACAAAGTTGTACGAATAAAGTTGTGAAAGGTATGTTAACTGGTCCTGTCACAATTTTAAATTGGTCTTTCGTTCGAAATGATATTTCAAGAAAGGAAGTTGCTTATCAAATTGCTCTGGCACTTCGCAATGAAATTAAATTACTTGAATCATCCGGTATTCGTGTCATTCAAGTTGATGAGCCTGCACTACGTGAAGGAATGCCGTTAAAAGAAAAAGATTGGGAAACATATTTAACGTGGGCTGTCCAAGCATTCCGCCTTTCTACTTCTTCAGTGGAAAATGAAACACAAATTCATACGCATATGTGCTACAGTAATTTTGAAGATATCGTTGAAGCAATCCGTCAACTTGATGCAGATGTTATTTCTATTGAAACATCAAGAAGCCATGGGGAGTTTATTCATACACTAAAAGAACACCCATATGAAAAGGGAATTGGCCTTGGTGTATATGACATTCATAGTCCGCGTGTGCCAAGTATAGATGAAATGTATGTAATTGTAGAACAATCATTAAAAGTATGTGATCCAAAATACTTCTGGATTAATCCAGATTGCGGCTTAAAAACAAGGAAAACAGAAGAAGTTATTCCTGCACTAGAACATATGGTGAAAGCAGCTGTAAAAGCACGTCAACTTTTACAAACAAGTGCGCGATAATACAGTGACTCTTCCCTCATTCGGGAGCTTACTGTCCGCAAAGAGCGGGATATAAGAAAAAACTACTGCCTTTTGGACAGTAGTTTTTTCTTATATAAATCCATTATTATTTCTCGACATATAAAACGGTGCTATGCAGAATTTAACAGGACCGCTACCGGCTTGCTCCCATTGTTTTAAACCTCGCATGTGGTAGGAAAAAGCACTGACCGCTACTTTGCACAGCCAGATGATCTCGTCCTCCCTAAAAAAGAAAGGGATTTTTATGTCGTTTTTTCAATTTATATTTATATTAGTTCTCTTCAAAAAACAATTCATATTTTACTTTGTACAAGTCATCTGCCGAAGGTTCTTCTAATGGAACTGCTTGCATAGTTACTATGTAATCCCCTGAAGGAACAAAGAAATGAAGTTTACTTGTTAATACACTGCTTATAAACACACCTTCTTGTATTGCATTTGCAATATGTTTTCCTGTTTCAGGATACTGTTTTTTCGGAAACTCAAGAACTTGGTCGTATGATGCGCCTTTCTTATCCCCTGATTCCGGTGCTATCAAAATTTCGTATATACCAATTAATAACGAAAGGATTGCAACGATTGTAATTAAAATACCTTTAACTTGTTTCATCTAGACTAAATCCTCCATTTTCTTGCCGCTAATATGGAACATTTATCCTCCTCTTCCTGTCATTATAACAAATTTCATATTCTTATGTTTTCAGACATTATTCTATATTCCTATCTTCTTTTCCATTAAAAACATGCTGTTTCATGCAGCATTCCACTAATCATGTAGAAAACTTTCATCCTTCCGACATTTTTTTTCAAAGGAAGTACAAAACAAGAAATGGAATTGATATACATGATACTTTTTTAGGGAGGAAATGTCATGAATGGAACATATAAAACGAAAGATGTCACAAATAAAACGGGAATCCCCAAAAATGTAGTTCGCAAATATAGCCAACTTTTAGAACAACATGGCTATTTTATTGATAAAACATCTCAATCTCGCACGTATAAAATGGACGATTTACGGATATTAAAACTGATTCACGAACGAGCCGCTTCATTGAAAGAAGATATTATGGAAACAATCGCATTCATACTAAAAGAGGAAGAATCTCCAGCAGTGTCTCCTGCTATTGTAGAAGAAAGTGACGACCTGCAATTGAATGAACAAAGCAAAAAATTTGAAGAATTCATGCACAAATTAGATATGCTCGCCCAATTAAACGAAGCCATTATTCATCAAAACTCCACCCTTATTACGCAGAATCGTTTAAAAGATGAAAAACTAAATGAATTAATACACCAAGTATATGTGAAAGAGGTAAAACAAGAAGAAATGCTGCAAAATCTTGTAGATCATGCCGCAGAAACGGATGCGCTGCAAAAAGAAAAAATGGATCTACTCATGAACCATATGTATAAACGGGAATCCAAACAAGAAGAAAAAATGAACAAACTTATGAATCAAGTTTATAATAAAGAGAGTAATCGTGATGTCCAACTTATGCAAGTAATTCGAGAAATTCAAGAAACAAAACGATTAATTGCCGCTTCGCAAGAACAAGGTTTCTTTAAATCTTTTAAAAGTTTATTCGTCCGTTTTAAATCTGAAAAAACAGGTGAAATAAATAAATAAAAGTTACCATACTTTGGTAACTTTTAATCTTTATGTATAATGTTTTGCATTGCATCTGGTAATGTAATAATTACTTCCGTTCCTTTTCCTATTTCACTTTTATATACAAGTGTACCACTATGAGCTTGCAAAATACTAAATGTAACCATTAATCCAAGCCCTGTTCCTTTTTCTTTTAATGAATAATACGGTTGTCCAAGTCTCGCCAGCTGCTCTTTCGTCATTCCAATACCACTATCTTTGACACGAATAACGATAGATTCATCTTTTTGCCATGCAGTTACCTTTAAATATCCTTTATTTTCTTGAATTGCTTCAATCCCATTCTTCACGACATTCATAATTGCTTGTTTTAATTTTGTTTTATCACCTATCGTATATAAATTTTCTGCAATTTCAACTTGTAAATATACGCCTCGCATTGCAGCAAATGAAGACATTAACGTAGTCATTTCAATAAGTTGCGCTGATAAACAAACATGTTCTTTCTTATCAATTTGCGGCCTTGCTAAATTTAAATAGTCTGAAATAATTTGTTCTGCTCGGTCTAATTCTGCTAATACAAGATGCATGTATTCTTTATTTCTCACATCTTCTGTACTTTCCAATAATTGAATAAACCCGCGTACAACTGTAAGTGGATTACGAACTTCATGAGCTACGCTCGCTGCTAACTCGCTAACAATATTTAATTTCTCAGACTTTTGCATTTCGGTTCGTAACATTGCATTTTCATATAAATATTCTGTTAAATAAACTTGGAATGTCATCGTCATGATCATAATGAAGGAAGCAAATATGTATTCGCTATATAAATAAGATATCATTGGTGTAAATCCCTTCCCAAATAACAAACCAAACATTTCAAATCCTAAAGAAATAAGAGTATAAAAAGATGCCAACATAAAAGATAAAACTATTTTTTTATGTCTCGAAAATGTACTCCACTTTTTAGACAATAAAAAAGGAATGACAGAGATAAAAATAACTTCTAGTACACGAAACCAACTTAAACCATTTAGAAATCCATCGTATAAAATAGCGATTATAGCTGGAATGATACCAACTACACCACCATACAATAATGCGCTAATAATTGAGATTTGATGAAAATCATAATTACAAGTTTCCCAAACACAAATCGGATATGTCATCGAAAGGATAAGCGTAATTGTTGATAATAATACAATAAAATAGCGATTGGGCTTTTGATTCATACTTTGATAACGATTTAAACGAATTGCTTCATACAAAAATAGCGGCAAAATGATGATAGCAACTTGAATCATTAAATCACGGATAAGTCCCATCCCCTCATCCCCTATATTCATTTTGATATGATTATACCATTTTATTAACAAATTTGTTTTATTTTTTCAATTATTCTAAACATTTCCGTAAATAATTTGTGAAGATTAATTCACAAGTGTTACAACTTTTCGAAATGATTGTAAACCATGTATCAAATTGTCCATGTGCCATATACAATAAATACAGGATAAGAATTTGATTGGAGGAATTTAAAATGACAGGAACTGCGCTTGTCTTAAACGAGGAAAATCTTGTTGTATTAGAAAATGTTGAGAAATCAGTGTATGAAGAATTACAAGAGCGAACAGGTACAAATGATTGCACATGCTCTGTAAATAACTCCGTAGTATATTTGGGAAAAGTTTCTTCTGTTCTTTGGAGCGAAGACGAAATCGATTGGGAATACGGTTATTAAACAAAAGGTCGCTTTAGCGGCCTTTTTTATTTGTAACTTTTCAAAGCGATTATATGATAAAATAAAATAAATTTTGCAACGGAAGAAAGGGAGACAAAATGGAACAATTTATTAACCCTCGCGTAAAAGATATTCAAATTTCTGGAATCCGTCAATTTTCTAACATGATTCAACAATATGACGACCTTATTTCACTCACAATTGGACAACCGGACTTTCCAACACCTTCTTTAGTGAAAGAAGCTGCTAAGCGGGCCATTACAGAAAACTTTACAAGCTATACACATAATGCCGGTTTATTACAGCTTCGGCAAGCAGCTTGCGATTTTGTAAAAGAACGCTATGATTTAGTATATTCTCCTGAAAATGAAACAATTGTTACTATCGGGGCAAGTGAAGCAATCGATATTACCTTTCGGACAATTTTGGAAGAAGGGACAGAAGTAATTTTACCAGCCCCTGTCTATCCAGGATATGAACCTATTATCCGCCTATGCGGTGCAAAACCTGTTTTTGTAGATGTTCGTAAAACTGGCTTTCGCTTAACCGCAAAAGCACTTGAAGAAGCAATTACAGACAAAACACGTTGCATCGTACTACCGTATCCGTCAAATCCAACTGGTGTAACGTTGTCCAAAGAAGAACTCGAAGAAATTGTAGCAGTATTAAAAGATAAAAATATTTTCGTTCTTTCCGATGAAATCTACAGTGAACTTGTATACCAGGATAAACATATCTCTATTGCAAATTTCCCGGAAATGCGCAATAAAACAATTGTCATTAACGGGGTATCAAAATCTCATTCTATGACAGGATGGCGCATCGGTTTTTTATTTGCACCAAACTTCTTGGCAAGTCAAATTTTAAAAGTTCATCAATATAACGTTACATGTGCAACTTCAATTGCCCAGTACGCAGCAATTGAAGCATTAACAGCAGCAAAAGAAGCTCCCCGTATGATGCGTCACCAATACAAAAAGCGCCTTGATTATGTATACAACCGTCTTATACAAATGGGATTAACTGTCGAAAAACCAACAGGCGCATTTTATCTGTTTCCTTATATTGGTGATTTAGTACCTTCTTCTTTTGATTTTGCAATGGAACTTGTGAAAGAAGCGAAACTTGCTGTTGTTCCCGGCTCAGCATTTTCTGAATACGGTGAAGGATACATTCGTATTTCCTATGCTTATAGCATGGAAATGCTGAAAGAAGGCTGTGACCGCTTAGAAACATTTATACAACAAAAAAACTAAGAGATAATTCTTCTCTTAGTTTTTTTCATTTTCACTACAAGTTTGACGTTTCACCAATTTATGAGGAATAATTATACACTTTGGTGAAGTTTCACAGTGTTCAATTTTATCAACTAAATATCTTGCTGCTTCGTAACCTAGCTGATAAATATTTACATCTATCGTTGTTAATGGTGGATTTGCCATTTCAGATAACAATACGTTATTAAAACTAACAATAGAAATATCTTTCGGCACGGAGATTCCCTTTTCTGATAAAGCACTTAATACACCTAATCCAATTAAATCATCCGTTGCGATAATAGCTGTTGGCTGTTCACTAAGTGTCATAAGTTTTTCTACTGCTTTTTGACCACTTTCTTGTAAAAAACCAAGATTTAAAATATACTCAGCTGGCAGAAAAATATCAGCTAATTTTAATGCATCTGTCATCCCAGCAAGGCGATCTTTCGTAACGAGTAAATCTGAATCACCACCGATAAATGCAATTCGCTTATGTCCAAGTGAAACTAAATATTCCGTTACTTCTCGTGCCGCCGCATAATTATCATTATCAATATATGTAATCTCTTCTTTTCGATCATATGGTTTACCGATAAGAACAAACGGAAAATTTTGTCCGTGTAAATATTCTAAAATACGGTCATTCATACGAGAATACAAAAGAATAATACCGCCAATTTGCCTTCCTTGCACCATTTTCACAACACCATTAAAAATCTCTTCTTCTGTCTCTCCAGTTGACATATACAATGAGTATTCTTCTCCGTGTGCAAATGAGCTAATCCCTCGAATAACCTCTGGGAAAAATGGATTTTGAAACGATTTACTTGCAGAACTCGGCATAACAAGTCCAATCGTTTTAGTTGTTTGATTTGCAAGACTTCTCGCATTTAAATTCGGATGATAGCCTAATTCAGCCATTACTTTACGAACACGTCGTTTTGTTTTCTCACTAATGCTCGGATTATCAGCAATCACACGTGAAACTGTAGAAGGAGCAACATTTGCTTTTTTTGCTACATCTTTAATTGTAACTGTCATAAATTTGTTCCCCCTCTCTTCTTTGATTTATATGATTTATACTATTTATATACAAGCTAAAAAACCGACATAAAAACTCCCACTGATGGAAGTTTCCCTTTATTAACGTCAATCTATATTTCCCCTCCTCATGTATTGTAATGGATAGATGGTTATTTTCCTATACTTTATACTATTTTTTTGAATTTTTCTTCGTTCCTATACTTGCTAAATCGATTCTTCGATAAAGTGAAATTTCCATCACGGTGGTCTTCATCCCCGCTGATGGAAAGCTCGCCTAATCGGGAGATAAAAAAAGATAAATGAGACATAACGTCCCATTTATCCCTTCGTTCCTCCAGCAGTTAAACCAGAAATAAAATATTTTTGCAAAGATAAGAACAAAATTGAAATTGGTATCGCAATTAATACAGATCCTGCTGCAAATGTTGTAAATTCATTACCGAATTTTTTCGCTACCATTTCATATAGTCCAACAGCTAATGTATAATTTTCTGGTGTACGTAAAATGATACTCGCTAAAATAAAATCAGTAAATGGACCAATAAAAGTAAATAACGCTACAACCGCAACAATTGGTTTTGCTAAAGGCATAATAATTTGCCAAAAAATCCGAAAATGCCCTGCCCCATCCATACGAGCTGATTCGTCTAATTCTTTTGGAATCGTATCAAAGTATCCTTTCATAAGCCATGTATTCATCGGAATTGCACCGCCAACATAAATTAAAATCAACGCTAGATGCGTATCCATTAATCCTGTCAGCTGCGCTAAAATATACAATGCAATTAACGCTGAAAAGTTTGGGATCATTTGAAGTATTAAAAATGTTACTAACCCATTCTTTCTTCCGACAAAACGATATCTCGAAAATGCATATGCTGTAAAACTAATTGACAATACAGAGAAAATCATTGTCAAAACACTAACTTTCAACGTATTCTTATACCAAAGTACATAGTTACTTTGCGAGAGATCAAGTAGTTTTTTGTAATGATCCAGCGTCGCATTTTCAGGAATTATACTTGATCCTGAGAGACTATCTCCTGGGTTAAACGATGATCCTACAATCCATAATAATGGATAGAAAATAATCACACACATCATGAAAATTACAAAATAACTTAATGAAAGACGTAATATCTTCTGTCGTTTTATGTTCATTTACATCATATCCTCTTCTTGGAATGATTTTGTTCTTTTAAATTGCCATAAAGCAACTGAAATAACAATTAACGATAAAATCATCGTAAGTGCTGCTGCTTTCCCATATTGAGCCGATGTCATCGTCAACTTATAAATCCAAGAAATTAAAATATCTGTCCCGCCTGCATCTTGTCCCGATACAGCTGGACCACCGCCATTAAACAGATAAATAATACTGAAATTGTTAAAGTTGAACGTATACTGCGTAATTAAAATAGGAGCAGTCGCATATAAAACGAGCGGTAATGTAATTTTACGAAATTGTTGCCAACCTGTCGCACCATCTACCGTCGCAGCTTCATACAATTCACCTGGAATCGATTGCAGTATACCTGTCGTCATCGCAAAGATAAACGGAAAACCGAGCCATGTTTGAATGAAAATTAAAGCGACTTTCGTCCAAAATGGGTCTGTCATCCAAGCAATTTTGTCAATTCCGAATAGAGCTAACACTTGATTGTTAATTGCTCCAAATGATTCATTAAACATACCAGCAAATACGAGGATCGATACGAATGCCGGAACGGCCCAAGGTAAAATAAAGATTGTACGAATTATCGCTTTCCCTTTAATTCCTTGTTGATTCACTAAAATTGCCAAGAAAATCCCAAGCGCTACTTGCAATGTCGTTGCTAAAAACGTCCAAATGATTGTCCAAGAAAATACACTTACAAATGTATTTCGCCACACTGGTAATGTGAAAATATCAACAAAGTTTTTAAAACCAACCCAATCTACAAGTTTTGCAGGAGGAGAATGATATAAATCATAGTTTGTAAATGCAATTAGTATAACGAAAATAATTGGAAGTACAACAACAAAGATTAATAACAGAAATCCTGGCGAAACCATCATATATGGAAAACCTTGGTCTAACAAATGATGGTACTGCTCTTTTACAGAGTGTAACGGTATTCCTTCATCACGCTTTTTCCCATTTTGATACGCATCATATATGTTAAAAGCATATATACCTACTCCAAATGCAGTGACGATCAGCGCTAAAATCCCTTTTACTAATAGAAAGATAGAGTGATCACGAGGAACTTCTGTACCGAGCGTTACAATCCCCCACAACCCAATATTTAACATATCAGCAAATGCTACAAAAAACGAACAAGTTAATATTAGAAAAATAATACCTTTTACGTATTGTTTATTGTACAGTTGACCAATACCCGGAATAATAGACAACGTTGCCGCTGTTTTTCGGTGTTTGGAACCGTTTCCTGCATGAGCCGGTTCAAAGGATGTCTGCATGGTTCTTCCCCCTTTTTTTCTTCCCCTTGGAAGGAGGAGAATTCGTGTCTTTTATATACAAAAGACACGAATTCTATATTATTTTTTCTTACTATGATTTGCTTCAATGTTTCCTTTAATTTGTTTCACAGCTCCATCAAGTGCCGCTTTTGGATCTTGTTTGTTTGTTACAACTAATTGCAACGCATCACCTGCTGGTTTCCAAACTTCTTGCATTTCTGGAATATTCGGCATTGGAATACCATTTTCTGCTTGTGCTACTACTGCTTTTGCAGCTTCGTTATCTTTAATAACTGGATCTTCCATCACTGATTTCACTGGAGGAATTTCTTTTGTCTTTTCAAAACGAATTTTTGCATTTTCTTCATTTGTTACCCAATCAGTAAATTTTGCTGCTAAATCTTTATTTTTTGAGAAGCTTGTTACATGCCATCCTTTTACACCAACAAACGTTTTCATCGGTTGACCATTCGGTAATTTAGGCATTGGAGCTACACCATAGTCAATCTTTGCTTTTTCAATCGCTTGAAATGCCCATGGACCGTTCATAATAGACGCTGCTTTTCCTTCATTAAATAATCCATCTGCAGCTGATCCGCCAGACTCACCGATAATTCCTTCTGGGAATAGTTTTTCTTTATACCATTTTTGAATAAATTCTGCACCTTGTACTGCACCGCTATTGTTTAATCCAATATCTGCAGGGTTTGGTTTACCATCTTTTTCACCAAATACATAACCACCCATACCAGACATAAATGCATTCGCAAAGTAGAAGTTATCTCCTAATGCTAAAAATCCATATTTTCCGTTCTTTGTAAACTCTTTTGAAAAATTAAATAGTTCATCCATTGCTTCTGGCGCTTTTGGCATTAATTTTTTATTATAAATGAATACAGGTGTTTCAACAGCTTTTGGTAAACCATATAGTTTGCCATCATATGTTTGTGCTTTTAATGATAAATCAGTAAACTTACTCTTAACAGAATCATCTACTTTTATTTCAGAAAGTAGCCCTTCTGTTGCTGCATTCCCAATTTGATCATGTGGCAATGTTACAACATCTGGTCCTGTACCAGCTGGACCGTCAAGACGAAGTTTTTTTACTTGTTCCGTCATCTGAACTTCTACAACTTTTACTTTTACATTATATTTCTTTTCAAAACTTTTTACGGCTGGATCTAAACCAACAGCTTTTTTCTGGTCTTCCCAAACAAGAAGATCATAATCTTTCTTCTCCTTGCTTGCTTCTTTTTTTCCTGAATCTTTCGGACCACACGCGGATAACATTCCGATTGTCAAAGCTGAAACTGTTAATAAAGATAACGCTTTCTTCTTCATCCCTAACTACCTCCCAAATTATGTACATAATACCTAAAAATGAAAACGTTTGCATATAATAGTTTAATAGAAGCACAAACAACTTTTCAATCTATGAAAACGTTTGCGCTATTTGTCTATCATTATACATTCTTTTATAG
>NZ_JBALLY010000069.1:0-30930 GCF_036963045.1 Bacillus sp. JJ864
CCCTGACCGCTACTATGCACGGCCAGGTGCACTCGCCCATCTAAAAAGAGCAGTTTTAAGTTATTACATTAAATTCAATACCGTTACTTTCTCGCGCGTCATCGATTCAAGACTTTTACGAATCCCTTGTGCGCCCATACCAGAACCTTTTACACCGATGAATGGGAAGTGATCTGGGCCGCGTTCCGTGCGTCCGTTAATTTGCACAGAGCCTACTTCGATTTTGTTTGCGATGTGAAATGCTTTGTTAATATCTTTTGTAAATACACTTGCTTGTAAACCAAACTCAGATTTGTTTGCAATTTCAATTGCTTGTTCATCAGAAGAAACGCGAATAACTGGGAGAATTGGACCGAATGGCTCTTCCCAAGCGACTTTCATATCTTCTGTTACATGATCAAGAAGTGTTGGATAGATTAAGTTACGTTCACGTTTGTTGCCGATGACAATAGTTGCCCCTTTTTGAATTGCATCGTCTACTAAACTTTGAACGAAATCAGCAGATTTATCATCGATTAATGGTACGATCGTGCTGTCTTGTTTTGGAGAACCAACAGATAGTTTTGCAACCTCTTCTTTTAATAAGCGAACAAGTTCATCTGCTACATGTTCATGTACAAGGACGCGTTTAATCGCTGTGCAGCGCTGACCGGAGTAAGAGAATGCCCCGCTAATAATATGTTTGGCAGCTTCTTGTAAGTCCGCGTCTTCGCGTACAATACCAGGGTCTTTTCCGCCAAGTTCAAGAACAAGTGGAATCATTGCAGCTTTTTTTGCTAAATGTCTTCCTGTATGTGTACCACCTGTGAACGATACCATATTGATGCCAGAATGCTCTACTAAATAATCACCAATGATAGAACCACGTCCTGTTACTACGTTAACAAGTCCTTTTGGAAGGCCTGCTTTATGCAAGGCTTCAATCATTTTAATACCGCTAATTGCGCCTTGTGTAGCTGGTTTAAAGATAACAGCATTTCCTGTAATAAGAGCCGGTGCAAGTTTGGCAGCTGCTAAGTTGACAGGATAGTTAAATGGTGAGATTGCAAGAACGACGCCAAGCGGAGCGCGCTGAATAATCGCAAGTTTAGATTTAGCGCCGCCAGGGAAGCGATCGCCCATCATACTTTCACCATGCATATGCATCGCTTCGTCTACTGTGTAACGAATGAAATCAGCTGTACGAACAACTTCTTTTTGTGCATCTTTATATCCTTTGCCGACTTCTTTCATGATGATGTCAGCAATTTCATCTTGCATATTCACGAGCTCATCAGCCCATTTATATAAATACTGTGCACGATCTTGAAGAGACGCTTCAGCCCAGTCTTTTTGAGCTTCTTTCGCCAATTGAATCGCTTCATCTACTTCTGTGCGAGTAATGGCTTGTACTTGTCCGATTACTTCATGAAGATATGGAGATGAAATGTCGATTGTTTGCCCAGATGAGCTTTCTTTCCATTCTCCATTTATATAAAATTTGTACGTCTTGCTAGTTTGCATAGTAAGTCCTCCTAAAAATTAGTGACTTGTAAGAGTGAGTATATGGTGATTGTATGGGGTTTGAAAAAAGAATACAAATGAAATGTTTGTGAAATCTATTTTTGGCATGGTTTTTGCATTCGCTTTCTTTATTATAAAAGTTAAAAAAAGTAATTGACAGAAAAGTCTTTAAAGTTATAAAATTAAAAATGGAAAATATAAGAAGAAGGAGGTGTGCGTGATGATTGTAATCGTATATATGACTGGCTTAGGTGTTTTACACAATAAATATCATCACGCAACCTCTACGGACAAATAACGCTTCTTGTTAGCCTGAAAAGAAAGCGTACGTTGCGTGTGCCGTGACGTGCGCTTTTATGCGTTTTTCGCATATCGTTAAAGCGACGGTATGCCTTTTTTTGTCCCTTTTTTTAGATTGTTCCTATACATTTGTATAGTTTCAATAATTCATTTTAGAAAGGTAGGAATGACGATGGAAAAGTATGAGGTGCGTATGGTAAAAACGGAGACGCTAGATAGCGGATAACGAGTCGATGTTTACAAAACAACGAGAAGGGAGAGGTTACATTGTTTTCTGTATTACAAAAATTAACATGGTTTTTTAAAACGCATTGGAAAAGGTATAGCATTGCCATTGTTTGTTTACTTTTTGTTAATGTCATTGAGGTGATCCCGCCAAAGTTAATTGGATTAGCAATTGATGATATAAAAGCTGGAGATTTAACAAACACAGGGATTATGGAGTATGTAGGGATGTTACTTGGGGCAGCAGCAGCTGGTTATGTACTTTCTTATGTGTGGCAATATCAGTTATTTGGCGGTGCATTTGTGCTTGAAAAAACGATGCGTTCCAAATTTATGGGACATTTGCTGAAAATGACGCCAACTTTCTACCAGAAAAATCGTACAGGTGACTTAATGGCAAGGGCAACGAACGATTTGAAGGCAATTGCCATGACAGCTGGATTTGGTATTTTAACGCTCGTTGATTCGAGTTTATATATGCTGACAATTGTGCTTATGATGGGTATTTCAATTAGTTGGAAGTTAACACTTGCCGCACTATTACCGCTACCGATTATGGCGTATGCAGTGAGTGCTTATGGAAATAAATTACACAATCGTTTTACAGTTGCTCAAGATGCATTTGGAGATATGAACGATAAAGTGCTGGAGTCGATTGCCGGTGTACGTGTGATTCGCGCTTATGTACAGGAAAGAGAAGATGAGAAGCGCTTCAATACGTTAGCGACAGATGTGTATGAAAAGAATATGAAGGTCGCAAAGATTGATTCACTTTTTCAACCGACAGTGAAAATGCTTGTGGGGATGAGTTATTTAATTGGCCTTGTGTACGGAGCATTTTTAGTATTCCAAAATGAGGTGACCCTTGGGGAACTTGTATCGTTTAATGTGTACCTTGGCATGATGATTTGGCCGATGTTTGCGATTGGTGAGTTGATTAATGTCATGCAGCGCGGAAATGCTTCGCTTGATCGTGTAAATGAAACGTTAGCATATAAGCAAGATGTACAAAACGTAAAGAAACCAGTGCACGTACATCAGCCAGACTGTATTGATTTTGAAGATGTAACGTTTTCCTATCCGACATCTTCTACGTTCAATTTAAAAAATGTTTCGTTTTCGCTTAGCAGAGGAGAAACGCTTGGGATTGTTGGGAGAACGGGGAGCGGGAAAACAACGCTCGTTCGGCAGCTTCTGCGCCAGTATCCACTAGGGACAGGGGAAATTACAGTGTCAGGTATACCGATGCAAAATATTCACATCGATCAAGTATTAAGCTGGGTTGGATATGTCCCGCAAGAACACATCCTGTTTTCTAAAACAGCGCGGGAAAATATTTTATTTGGGAACCGAGAAGCAAGTGAAGCGGAGCTGCAAAGGGCAATTGAAATTGCTGCTTTTACGAAAGACTTGGAATTTTTGCCGGATGGATTAGAAACGCTTGTTGGAGAAAAAGGTGTATCGCTATCTGGCGGACAAAAACAGCGTATTTCCATTGCGCGGGCCGTCATTCAAAATCCGGAAATTTTAATTTTAGACGATTCGTTATCAGCGGTTGATGCAAGAACGGAAGCGGCAATTATTGAAAATATCCGGAAAGAACGCAGCGGGAAAACGACGATTATTACGACGCATCGTTTATCCGCAACGCAGCATGCGGATTGGATTCTCGTGATGGATAATGGGGAAATCATTGAAGAAGGAACGCATGACATGCTCATTCAAAAGGGCGGTTGGTATACAGAACAGTTTGAAAGACAACAAGGGGAAGAAATAGAAGGCGTAGCAACTGGTAACCAAAAGTTGTAAAACTTTATAAAAGCTTACTGAAAAATAGTAGGGATTTGCTCATTGTGATTTTGGTTTTATCTGATAGCCGTTTGAGTTGTTCATATAAATCCATACGGACTGAGTTTGATTATGCTTTTCTTGTTTTTAATTCAAGGTTTTCACTTATGTACATCATCTCTAAATACATTATAAACTACAGTCGAACAACTTTCGATTGAATGTAGTTTATAATGAATATAAGGAGGTGATAAAGAGTGATTCTAGCAAAAAAAGTTAGACTTAAACCAACTTTAGAGCAAGAACAACAACTATGGAAATCGGTAGGAACAGCAAGGTGGGCATATAATTGGGCACTGTCTAAACAAGAAGAAAATTATAAACAAAGTGGTAAGTTTTTAAATGATGGTGTTCTTCGTAAAGAGCTGACAAAACTCAAGAAAATAGATGAATATGCTTGGTTGTATGATGTGTCTAACAATATTACAAAGCAAGCGATTAAAGACTCATGCGAAGCGTATAAACGATTCTTTAAGGGATTGACGGAGAAACCTAAATTTAAGAGTCGTAAGCGCTCTAAACCATCTTTTTATAATGACCCGATTAAACTAAAAGTCAAAAACAGAAGAGTTCTTATTGAAAAAGTTGGATGGGTAAAAACATCTGAACAGATACAAATAGATGTCAAGTATTCTAATCCTCGTATTAGTTTTGATGGTAAGTATTGGTATATATCGGTTGGGATTGAGCAAGAAATTCCGAAACAAGAGTTGACAAATGAAAGTTTAGGAATAGATGTGGGTGTAAAAGAACTCGCAGTTTGCTCCAATGGAATGACTTTCAAAAATATCAATAAAACGAAAATAGTAAACCAGGCAGAGAAACGCCTTCGTAGGCTGCAACGTCAAGTTTCTCGTAAATATGAAATGAATAAGGAGGGAAGCCGTTTTGTCAAAACAAGCAACATTATAAAACTCGAAAAAAGAATACAACGACTGCATAGACGTTTGACAAACATTCGTGATAATCACATTCACCAAGCAACAACTGCAATCGTGAAAACCAAACCTTGCAGAGTTGTTATGGAGACATTAAACATCAGAGGAATGATGAAGAATAAACATTTGTCAAAAGCTATCACACAGCAAAAATTATACGATTTTAAGATGAAGTTACAGTATAAGTGTGAAAAGTATGGGATTGAGTTTATAGAAGCTGATAAATGGTTTCCTTCGTCTAAAATGTGTTCTTGTTGTGGACAGATTAAGAAAGATTTGAAACTGTCGGATAGAACATACGGATGTGATTGTGGATTAGAAATGGATAGAGATTTAAACGCTTCTATTAATTTGTCACGTTATGAATTAGCAAGTTAACACTGAAACGTTATTGCTAATATGTAGGATTCGTTGTATCCGAATTTACGCTTGTGGAGTGTTATACCAAACGAAAGTAGCTTCGGCAAAATCGGACACGTAGAAGCAGGAAGCAAACAATTTCTTATAGAGTTTTATAAGGTTTTGGCAACGGTGAGGTGAAAATATGAGTGTTGGAAAACGATTATTTCAATATGCGATGAAAGTAAAAGCAACGATTGGAATTGCTTTAGCGATGTTATTTATTTTCGTTATTGCGGAATTAGCTGGACCGTTTGTTGCGAAAACGATGATTGATGAACATATTGTTGGCATTGAAAGATCTTGGTATGAAACAGTAAAAGGAGATGATGCTGTTCTTTATCACAACGCTTGGTATAAGCGAAGCGATCGGTTTGAAGCAGGCGAAAAGAAAGGAAAAGAAGTGCGCATTGTTCAAATTGGCCGCGACTATTATTTTATTCCGAATAAACTTTCATTTGAAGGAACGCGGTCTGTAAAAGGAGATATGGTGACGATTCAGAAAGGGAAAGCGGCACAAGTCTATAAAGGGATGGAGCTGACAGGAGAGGAAGTTTTCTCGTTTTATCAGCCAGAAATAAAACGACTACTTATACTAGGAAGCGGCTATTTAGCACTATTACTTGTTGTATCTCTCTTTGCATATGGAAAACAATTTTATTTACAAAAAGCAGCGAATAAAATTATTCAAATTATGCGAGAAGACGTATTTTCTCACATTCAAACTTTACCGATTCGCTACTTTGATCATTTGCCAGCTGGGAAAATTGTTTCTCGTGTGACAAATGATACGGAGGCGATTCGCGAGTTTTATGTAACGGTATTATCAACATTCTTTTCTAGCTTTATTTATATTATTGGTATTTTTATTGCCTTGTTCTTATTGGATGTGAAACTTGCGTTTATGTGTTTAATCCTTATTCCGATTTTATGTGTGTGGGCGATTTTTTACCGAAAATACGCATCTGTATACAATCATAAAATGCGCTCACGCTTGTCGGACATTAATGGAAAAGTGAATGAATCCATTCAAGGGATGCCAATCATTCAAGCGTTTCGTCAAGAACGCAAGGAAAAGCAAGACTTTGAGCAATTAAACGAAGAGTATTATATGTACCAAAATAAAATTTTAAATTTAAATGCAGCGACGTCTCATAACTTAGTTGGCGTGCTACGCAACATTGCATTTACAGGTGTGATCTGGTCCTTTGGCGGTGCATCATTAAGTGCTGCAGGAATGATTTCGTTAGGTGTGTTATATGCATTCGTTGATTATTTAACGCGATTATTTTCGCCGATTACCAATATGGTGAATCAGTTAGCGAACTTAGAGCAAGCGCGCGTTGCTGCTGAGCGTGTGTTTGAATTGTTAGATGAAAAGGGAGAAGCGGTGCAGGAAGAGCACATTCCGTCGATAAGAGGAAATGTTCGCTTTGATAACGTTTCGTTTTCTTATAATGGGAAAGATGAAGTGCTGCAGAACATTTCCTTTGAAGCAAAGAAAGGCGAAACAATTGCCTTAGTCGGTCATACTGGATCAGGAAAAAGTTCGATTATGAATGTACTCTTTCAGTTTTATGAATTTCAAAAAGGCGGCATCACAATTGATGGATACGATATAAAAGAAATTCCAAAACAAGCGCTTCGCGAACATATGGGAATTGTTCTGCAAGATCCATTTCTATTTACAGGAACAGTTGCTTCTAATGTAAGCTTAGAGCAAGAACGAATTTCGAAGGAAACGATTGTGAAGGCGCTCCGTGATGTTGGAGCAGAGCGTTTTGCGGGTAATATTGGGGAAGAAATAACGGAAAAAGGAAGTACGCTTTCAACAGGTGAAAGGCAGCTCATTTCTTTCGCCCGGGCACTTGCCTTTGATCCAGCCATTTTAATTTTGGATGAAGCAACATCTAGCATCGATACGGAAACAGAGGCAATGATTCAACAGGCGCTCGAAGTCGTGAAAAAAGGGCGAACGACATTTATTATTGCCCACCGTTTATCAACAATTAAAAGCGCTGACCAAATTATCGTACTAGACCGCGGAACGATTCTTGAAAAAGGTTCGCATGAAGAGTTGATGGAAAAGCAAGGTCGTTACTATGAAATGTATAAAACGCAAATTGCAAATAGTCAAAGTGCGTAATGTTTACGGAATGTTCAGGAAATTTTAAAGCAATGTTTACAAGTCGGACGTATTCTCCCTTTGTTTATATGATACGTTGAACGAAAGGGGGAATATCAATGGAGGAATTATCAGTTACCTTTAACATTGCATTCTTTTTGTTATTATGCGGAATGATTGGATATTGTGTGTTAGATTCTTGAAGAACTTGCCAGGGTGGCAAGTTCTTTTTTTCACATGATTGATTTTGATTGAAAAGGATACACTAAGTGAAAACATTTTGATTGAAAAATGTTGCAAGATTGAATAGAATAAGTTAATGTTATTCTTAAATTCCTATCAGAATACTTGGAGGATTGTCATCATGAAAAAATTACTTTCATTTTTCGTACTTGCACTACTAGTTGTAGGAGTGGTAGCAGGTTGCGGAAAACAAGCAAAAGATAATACAGCAGAGAGCACGAGCAAAGATGCGCTTGAGCAAATTAAGAAGAGCGGAGAGCTTGTTGTTGGGACAGAAGGTACATACCCGCCGTTCACATTCCATGATGGAAGTGGAAAGTTAACTGGGTTTGATGTTGAAATTGCAGAAGAGGTAGCAAAGCGTCTTGGCGCGAAAGCAGTATTTAAAGAAACACAATGGGACAGCTTATTTGCTGGGCTTGATGCAAAGCGTTTTGATATGATTGCGAACGAAGTCGGAATTCGTGAAGATCGCCAAAAGAAATATGACTTTTCTAGTCCATACGTATCATCTTCAGCAGTACTTGTGATTTCAAAAGATAAAGATAAACCAGCGACATTTACAGATGTGAAAGGTTTAAAAGCAGCACAGTCTTTAACAAGTAACTTCAGTGACATTGCGAAGAAAAACGGTGCAGAAATCGTAGGCGTAGAAGGCTTTAACCAAGCGGTTGAATTATTAAACTCTGGCCGCGTTGATTTCACAATTAATGATCGTTTATCTGTGTTAAATTACTTAAAAACAAAACCAGATGCAAAAGTGAAAATTGTTGATACAGAAAAAGAAGCATCAAAAAGCGGTTTAATGTTCCGTAAAGGCAGCGACAAATTAGTTGCTGAAGTAAATAAAGCATTAGATGACATGAAAAAAGACGGCACATACGACAAAATATCGAAGAAATGGTTTGGTGAAGATGTATCTAAGTAATGCTATATTGGATTTAGATCGATTATCTGTTTGGGTTGATATCACAAAAGCATCCTTTATGCCTATGCTGAAGGGTGCTCTTTTCAATACGATACCGCTGACATTGATTACATTTATAATTGGTTTAGCGTTAGCGACGGTAACAGCGCTATGCCGCATTTCTGGAAATCGTGTGCTAGAACGGATTGCACGCATCTATGTATCTATTATTCGCGGTACACCGCTTCTTGTTCAGTTATTTATTATTTTTTATGGGCTGCCGACAATAGGGATTACAATTAATTCTTTTCCAGCAGCGATTATTGGATTTTCGTTAAATGTCGGAGCGTACGCTTCAGAAATCATTCGTGCTTCGATTTTATCGATTCCGAAAGGGCAATGGGAGGCTGCATATACAATTGGTATGTCGTACCCGCAAGCGCTGCGCCGCATTATCCTGCCGCAGGCCTCGCGCGTTTCGATTCCGCCTCTTTCCAATACATTTATTAGTTTGATTAAAGATACATCGCTGGCGTCCTTAATTTTAGTAACAGAAATGTTTCGGAAAGCGCAGGAAATTGCAGCGACAAACTATGAATTTTTAATCGTTTATACAGAAGCAGGACTCATTTACTGGGTAATTTGTTTCTTATTATCGATTGTACAGCAAATGCTTGAAAAACGAGCAGAACGTTATGTTTTAAAATAATCCTTGTTAAAAGGAGTTTTTGTTTCTATGATTTCAATTCAACATTTACAAAAAAGTTTCGGTGATAACACCGTTTTGAAGCAAATTGATATGGACGTAGATAAAGGTGAAGTTGTTGTTATTATTGGGCCTTCTGGTTCTGGGAAGACAACATTGCTTCGTTGTCTAAACGTACTAGAAACGCCGAATGGCGGTGTCATTCGTATCGGTGAGGAAACACTTGATTTTTCGAAAAAAGTGACGAAGCGTGATATCGTGAATTTGCGCACGCAAACCGGTATGGTGTTTCAACATCACAACTTATTCCCACATTTTACAGCGCGTGAAAACGTAATGGAAGGCCTTGTTACGGTGAAGAAAGTTTCAAAAGAGAAGGCAAAAGAAAAAGCAGAGTACTTTCTAAGAAAAGTGGGACTCGGCGATAAGATGGATTTATATCCATTTCAGCTTTCAGGTGGACAGCAGCAGCGCGTAGGGATTGCGCGCGCACTGGCGATGGAGCCGCAAGTTATTTTATTTGATGAACCGACATCAGCGCTTGACCCTGAACTTGTGCAAGAAGTGCTAAAAGTAATGCGAGAACTTGCCCAGGAAGGGATGACGATGGTCATTGTGACGCATGAGATGCGCTTTGCCCATCAAATTGCAAACCGTGTTATTTTTATGGATGGCGGTGTCATTGTTGAACAAGGTACACCGGAAGAAGTTTTGGTACATCCGAAAGAAGAGCGGACAAAGAAATTTTTACAAATGCTACAGTAATATATAGATCCAGTTTGATTTTTCAACGTCCAAGTTACTGCTATGTAAAACAAAAAGTGATATGCACTCGCTTGCTCGCTTTGTTTTCATAACGGACGTGGCAGGAAAAGGCCCTGACCGCTTCTATGCATGGCCAGTTCCTCTCGCCCACCCTAAAAAAGAGGTTTGATTTTCAACTTGTATGTATATAGAAAGGTCTCAAGCGATGCTTGAGACTTTTTTGCCATATATATTTATTTTTGAAATCCGCCAAGGCTTTGTTCAGCCATTGCTACTAAACGCTTTGTAATTTCTCCACCTACTGAACCATTTGCACGAGCTGTTGTATCAGCACCTAATGTTACTCCAAATTCAGTTGCAATCTCGTATTTCATTTGGTCTAGAACATTCTGTGCACCAGGTACTGCTAATTGATTAGAACGTTGAGTTGTCATAGGATATGTCCTCCTTAGTGTGAGTTTTGGTTGGATTAGCTGGAGTTGAACCAGGATTGCCCCGTTTGGCACTAATCCATCGTGTGGAGTGATTGTATTCATAGTATGGATGATACGTAGAAAGATATGCGAGTTATCATTTTGTAAAATTTGTAAATTAAAATAATGCCAAAAATTACACATGTTCTGTTTGCATAGAAAAAAGATGCTTTTACATACTATGAGTACACCAATACAAGGAGGTGAGATAACATGGCTAGAAACAATAGTCTTGCAGTTCCTGGTGCACAAAGTGCTTTAGATCAAATGAAGTATGAAATCGCAACTGAGTTTGGCGTACAACTTGGCCCAGATGCAACATCACGTGCAAACGGATCTGTTGGCGGTGAAATAACAAAACGTCTTGTATCTTATGCAGAGCAACATTTAGGCGGTTTCCAAAAATAAATGAAAATGGCTATAGGGGACGGGAATACCGTCCCTTTTTTGGAGGAATCAAAATGGCGATTTGTCCGCTTTGTAATGCATTAGAGTATAACGAATATACTTGTCCTACATGTACGAGCATACTTAAAGATTACGGAAAAACAGTCGATTATATAGGACCATATAGTGCATATCAGGACCAAGAACTGCTTGAGAAAGTTGATGGATTATCTGCACATGACTCTCGGCAGTATTGCCTTCATCTTTTATATTGCCCGGTTTGTGAAAAGCAAACCGAAATCACTGTCCAGCTTATATGAAAACCCGTCTCAGCAAAAAGTTGAGACGGGTTTTTTCGCTTAATTACATCTCCAGTTTACTGTTTGTGTTCCTGTTTAGATGACGGTAATAATGAAGAGGCGCTGTAAATACTTTTTCAGCCAAATTAATATTGTGTTTGGTAAAAGCAGTGTAAGTAGGATTCGGATTTATTAGATAGAGCCAAACGGCACCTTTATTGTCCATTACAATGGAAAGTTCTAATTCAAATAGATGAGAAACGGCATTTTCTAAGGCTTCAGGTACTTCTTTCGTAATAATGCGTAAACTATCCTGCAATAGGGTAAAGTCAATTTTAGGTAGCTGATGTTGCCACTTCGTAAACGGAATAAAACGTATTTGCTGTGTAAGAGGAAATAAGAAAGAATATGGTGTGTCGTCTATTTGGATTAGCTTTTCTTGTTCTTCCCATACACCACTTTTGTTTTTTTGTAAAAGAGAGCGAATATGAACAGGGGATGTTCGCACCATAGATTGTACGTTATACTCACATGTTTGCAGCAACGATTGTAGCCAAGATAAAAATGGCTCTTTTGTTTTGAATGTTTTTGTTGGATATTGATTTTGTTCTAATGTAGTAACATGGAACATACGGTTTTGATAAGAAATGTGGTGCATGCTTTGTGTTGAAAATGGATGACAGGACTTTAAAATCACATCTTTTTTTGTTTGTAATAGCTGTAACGTTGTCTTTTCATTTGCGTGTTTTATTGTGGGGATATATGGTGCTAGTTTTTTATTTTTTGCAAGAATTTCATATACATCGGTCTCAATTGGAAGTTCGGCGTTTAAAAATACGGATTGCGGGCGGTTTTGCAACCATTTGATAATAGGGAGCGCCTTCTTCACATTTTTTTCAGTTTTGTATGTGCATCGGTTGTATATGTGAGATGGAATGACAAATTGCTCTTCTACCCAATCTTGCTGATTGGCATCAAAAATAAGTCCGTTCACAAGCTCTGTTTGGGGATTGATACTAAAGGGAGTAAACTGTGCAACGGTAATATGATGGAAGCAGGCGCATTTTGCAATTTCTGTGTAGTATTCTTGCTCATGATGGAAACGTGATGTTAATAGTCCGAGAATCATAAGACAACCTCCTTTTATAGGGTGCTAAACATGTATCTACTTGAGAATATTCAAAGAAATGTGTCTTATACCAACTATGAGTACTATTTTTGATGAATTGACTAGTATCTCGTTTGCTGGCGCATTGTATAGCAGTTATAATGAAGGGTATGTATATTTGAGAAACGGAAGGTTGATATTTTGTGAATATGTGGCTAAATCTGTTAACAACAACAGGAATAGGCGCGGTTATTGGTGGATATACGAATCATCTTGCCATTAAAATGTTATTTCGACCGCATCATCCAAAATATATTGGAAAGTTTCGGGTGCCCTTTACGCCTGGATTAATTCCAAAGCGCCGGGATGAGTTAGCTGTACAATTAGGGAAGATGGTTGTTGATCATTTATTAACACCAGAAGGAATTGAGAAGAAGTTAACAAATGAGTCGTTCCAACAAGAGCTTATCGGCTGGGGGCAAACAGCAGCGGACAAGCTTCTGATGAATGAGCAAACGTTGCACGAAGTGTTAGAGAAGCTGGATATGATTCATATGGAAGAACGAGTTACAAAGCAAATTGAAGGCATCATAATACATAAAGTAGATTCATTATTTGAAACATATCGTGCGTATACGTGGGAACAAGCTCTGCCGCTGTCTGTTCACGAAAAGATTGATGAGAAAATGCCAGATGCAGCTGCTTTTCTTATCCGAAAAGCTGTGGATTTCTTTGAAAGTGCAGAAGGAAAACAGCGTCTCTCTAAAATGATTGATGACTTTTTTGCATCGCGTGGGACATTATTAAATTTAGTGGGCATGTTTTTAGGGAATGTAAGTTTAGTCGACAAGTTGCAGCCAGAAGTGATTAAATTCTTGCAGCAAGAGGGAACGAAACAATTGCTGTCTGATGTGATGAGAAAAGAGTGGGAAAAGCTGAAACAGCGTGAAGTGAGTGAAGTAGAAGCGTTCGTTTCAAAAGAAGATGTCCTGAAAGGCATTCTGTCTTTTGTGAAAGTGGAACAAACGGTAAGTACTGTATTCAATCAATCTGTTCGTGATGTATGTGCTCCGATTCATGACAATGTAAGAAACAATGTGATTCCAAGTGCTGTGCGCAAGGGGTTACAGTGGGCGACGAATCATATCGGGGATATTATGCAGCGTTTGCATTTAGCTGATATTGTACAGCAAGAAGTAGAATCATTTCCAATTGAGCGCATAGAAGAACTAGTTTTATCTATTACAAAAAGTGAATTGAAAATGATTACGTATTTAGGTGCGTTACTTGGCGGTTTAATTGGAGCCCTGCAAGGCTTATTATTAATTATAATGTCATAAAGTGAAATTACTTCACATATGATACATAGTCTGATATCGTAGGAAGAGTATGTAAGGAACGAAAACATATAAACAATGTGACAGTGTATCGCATTGCAAGGAGGATATATATAATGGCAAACAATATGCATGATGTTGCGTATGAATTACAAAAAGCAATTGCAGAACATCCTGATTTTCAATCATTAAAAGTGAGCTATGCAGAAGTACAAGCAGACGCAGATGCGAAACAACTATTTGAGCGTTTCCGTATGATGCAAATGGAGCTTCAGCAAAAAATGATGCAAGGCGAGCAATTAACAGACGAAGATAACCAAAAAGCGCAAGAAGTTGTAGCATTAGTACAACAAAACGCAAAAATTACAAACTTAATGCAAGCAGAGCAACGTTTAAATATTTTAATCGGTGACGTAAACAAAATTACGATGAAGCCGCTTGAAGACTTATATAACGAACATATGTAATCATAAGGAAGAGGCACTTTTGAAGTGCCTTTTTTATTTCGAAACAAAAGGATGACCTTGAAAGTAAAAACGCCATGGATAATGCACGGCCTCTTCAGCATAATCAATATTAATGCGCGGGCCTGCGGTGATGTTATATGTATGAGAAAGGTGATGTTCTGGAGAAACCTGCTCTATATATAGTTCATCCCCCGTAAGGAGAAGCCCTTTTTGTTCTAATGTAATTCCCAGTGCTTTGCACAGTTTTCCTGGTCCGTTTGTTAAGTTTTTGAACTGTGATTTTGTAATTGTTGTTTTCCCGTATCTTGCTTGTTTCATCTCTTCGATGCCTTCTATTGGCTCTAATGCCCGAATTAACACACCTTGCGGGATCCCCTTTGGTGCTGTAATGATGTTAAAACAATGATACATACCATAAATAAGATATACATAAGCGTGACCGGGAGATTCGTACATAATTTCTGTTCGTTCTGTGCGGCGGCCGCCATAGCTATGGGCTGCTTTATCATCAGGGCCTTTATATGCTTCTACTTCGACAATGATTCCGCTTCGTTTTACTCCATCTACAACGTGAACGAGTTTATGTCCAAGCAATCGCTTCGCAACGTCTAATGTGCCGCCTTCATACAAAGAGAGTGGCCATTTCATTTAGAAAACTCCTTTCGCAGCTTTATCTCTTATTAAAGCAAATTCACTGCACAAATGCCAATTCGTTCTAATTAACATTATTGTTTCATAAATTAATGATAGAACAGTGCAGCTAATAAAAGGGGGTACTGCATCATGATTTATCGTTTGTTAGCTCTTAATATAGATGGAACATTACTGCTTTCAAATGGAAAGCTCCAAAAAGGAACACGTGAAGCGATTGAGTTTGTAAAGAGAAAAGGTGTATACGTTACGCTCTTTACGAACCGAAACTTTCAATCTGCTCACAAAGTAGCGAAATCATTAAAATTGGACTCCATATTAGTGACGCATGGCGGCGCATTTATTTCATCTTCATTAGATAAACCGTTAATCCAAAAACGATTATCAGAAGAAACAACATTTAATATTGTGCAGGTACTCGAACACTTTGAATGTAACGTGCGCATTTCTCATGAAAGATTTTCGATTGGCAATCGCCATCAGCATACGCCAAATTTAATTGCTCGAACAGTTTTATCCACTTCCGATCCGCTCTTTTATCCGGTTCAATTTGTAGATTCGCTTGGTGATGCCCTGCGCGATCAACCAGTCGCTGCCCCAAAAATTGATGTAACATTCGCAAGTCAAAGTGAAAAGCAGCGTGCGCTTACGACTTTACAAAAATCATTTGAAAATGTGGAGTTTATCGAGTGCGGAAAAGTACAAATCGAAATCGTACCGCCTCATGTATCGAAATTACGCGGGCTGCAATTATTAGGTGAGCATCTTAATATTGAATTAAAAGAAATGGTAGCGATTGGCGATGGTTTCGAAGATTTAGCTGTTATTGAAAGCGTTGGATTAGGAGTAGCCATGGGCAATGCCCCAATTGAATTGAAAAAAGCAGCCGATTGGATTACGCGCTCCAATGATGAAAACGGCGTACAATACATGATCAAAGAACACTTTCGAAAACAGTTTCCAATTAAGTTTTTAAACAATCACTTGCAAATGAAGAGATGGTAATAAGAAATCTCAGGCGGGTGCCTGAGATTTTTCATATATCGGCGGTTCGACACAATATAAAGACTCTTCGACGATATTCGACATAAATGTATCCGAGACGAACATATAAACTGCTGCAATGTAAAGCAAAAAGTGGCCTGCACTTGTTTTATCCCTCTGTTTTAACGCTGCATGTGGCAGAAAAAGGCCCTGACCGCTGCCACACATGGCCAGACCCTCTCGCCCATTTAAAAAAAGAGGGGTTTCCCATCCCAGGAGTTCCTTGTTGACCTCATATCACCCTTCAAGTAAACTAAAGGAAGTTTGAAAATAGAAAAGGTGATGATTGTTGTTAATTTCAATTAAAACGTTACAAGATGATCGTTTTTTACGTCCGCTGCAAAATATTAGCGGCTTATTTTTTGAAGAAAGTACGGTAGCATTTGAACAAGAAGATGCAAATATCATTGTTGATATAAATATAGAAGGAAATGTAACGGCTTCTGCTCGTTTAACAGAAATCCTGACAGGAAATGTGTATGAAGAGACGTTTTCTAAAGATTTATCGTCCTTTACGGAAGAAAAGGAACGTATGAAGCAAGTGAAGCATGTTGTTTCTTATGTATATTTATCTGTTCTTCAGCAGTTAACAGGCGTGGAGCAAAAGTGGGGTATCTTAACGGGTGTACGCCCAACGAAGCTTCTTCATAAAATGCTGCAAAGCAGTATGACAAAAGAAGCAGCACATAATGAACTGCGTGAAAGTTATTTAATTCATGATGAAAAAATTGAGCTTATGCAGCGCATTGTCGACTGTCAATTAGCTGTTGTTCCAGATTTATATCGTTTAAAAGAAGAAGTAAGTATTTATATTGGGATTCCGTTCTGTCCAACGAAATGTGCATATTGTACATTCCCAGCGTATGCGATTAATGGACGCCAAGGATCTGTTGATTCATTCTTAGGCGGTTTACATTATGAAGTTCGTGAAATTGGTAAGTTTTTAAAAGAAAAAGGCGTGAAAGTAACGACGATTTACTACGGCGGCGGTACGCCAACAAGTATTACAGCTGAAGAAATGGACATGCTGTATGAAGAAATGTATGAGTCGTTCCCAGATGTGAAGCAAGTTCGTGAAGTAACGGTAGAAGCAGGGCGCCCAGATACAATTACACCAGAGAAGCTAGATGTGTTAAACAAATGGAATATCGACCGCATTAGTATTAATCCGCAGTCGTACCATCAAGAAACATTAAAAGCAATTGGACGTCATCATACAGTAGAAGAGACGATTGAAAAGTATCATCTTGCTCGCGAAATGGGTATGAATAATATTAATATGGACTTAATTATCGGTCTTCCAGGTGAAGGAATAGATATCTTTAAGCACACGCTAGATGAAACAGAAAAGCTTATGCCAGAATCGTTAACGGTGCATACATTATCGTTTAAGCGTGCTTCTGAAATGACGCAAAATAAGCGTAAATATAAAGTGGCAGGCCGCGAAGAGATTACAGCGATGATGCACGAAGCGGAAAAATGGACGAAAGAGCATAGTTACGTACCGTATTATTTATATCGTCAAAAGAATATTTTAGGTAACTTAGAGAACGTTGGCTATGCAATGCCAAGTCAAGAAAGTATTTATAACATCGTGATTATGGAAGAAGTGCAGTCTATTATCGGTCTTGGCTGCGGTGCATCAAGTAAATTTGTTCATCCAAAGACAGGGGCGATTACGCACTTCGCAAACCCGAAAGATCCAAAATCATATAATGATGGCTATATCAAGTATACAGAAGATAAGCTTAAAATTTTACAAGAGTTATTCGGATAAGAAACTGCCAGTTTGGCGGTTTCTTTTTTTTTTTTTTTGTAAAACGCTGTCGAGAATGATCAGAAAAAGGAAGTAAAAATGAGCAGGAAATGTCTATTTGTGGACGAATTCATAAAATTATGAAAATTAAAAGGGGGAATATGCGGTATGTACATGACTGTTGGCAGAATTTTTGATTTAGCTGTGCAAAAATATCCACAGAAAGAAGCGTTAGTAGAACCTGCAAAAAACATTCGCTGGACATATAAACAGTGGGATATGGAGGTAAATAAAACAGCAAACGCACTTCTTGCAGAAGGCGTACGAAAAGGAGACCGCGTTTCTGTTTACTTATATAATTCACACGAATTTGTAACTGTTTATCTCGCTTGTGCAAGGATTGGCGCAATCTTTAACCCGATTAATTTCCGTTTAAAAGCGAAAGAAGTTTCCTACATATTGCAAGATGCTTCCTCTAAAGTTGTTGTGTTTGAAAAAGAAGTTGAATCAACAATTGCGTTAATTGAACGTGACTTTCCGCATACTTCATTTTGGTATATTGAAGAGGATACACCGCCTTATGCTGCTTCTTATCATGGAAAAGTAAATGAGGCACAGGCAGAACCAATCGACATTGAAGTGGAAGAAATGGATTATTGCTCGATGCTGTATACGAGCGGTACGACTGGGAATCCAAAAGGAGTGCTGCACCGCCACCGAGACATGGCTGAGCATAGTATGATTTGTACATATTATATAAAATATACACGCGATAGTGTCGGGTTAGTTGTTGCACCGCTATACCACTGCGGCGAATTAAACGCTGGTATTTTGCCGCGTATTCAAGTTGGCGGGAAAAATGTAATTTTGCATCATTTTGATACGAAAACAGTGCTAGAAACAATTCAAAAAGAAAAAATTACAACGTTCTTTGCAGCACCGACAATGTGGAACATGCTGCTGCAAGAAGATTTAACAGAATACGATTTAACTTCGATGAAGATTGGAATTTACGGCGGAGCAGCAATGGCGCCGGCGCTTGTGAAAGAATGTAAAGACCGTCTGTATATTGATCTTGTACAAATTTACGGAATGACAGAGTTTGGACCTGTTATTGCCTTTCTTGTCGAAGAAGATCAAATTACAAAAGCAGGATCAGCGGGTACACCTTGCTTTAGTCATGAAGTGCGCATCGTGAAGTCAAATGAAGATGAACCATCCGAACCAGACGATATCCTTGCGCCTTACGAAGTTGGAGAAATCATTGTACGCGGGCCAAGTATGATGGCTGGATACCATAACCGCGAAGAAGCAACGAAAAAAGTCATGTATAAAGGCTGGTATCATTCTGGTGATCTTGGCTATTTCGATAAAGATGGTTATTTATACGTGGCAGATCGTGTTGACGATATGGTTATTAGCGGCGGTGTGAACGTTTACCCGCGTGAAATTGAAGACTTTTTGCATAGTCATGATGGTGTGTTAGATGTGGCGGTACTTGGAGAACCAGATGACCTGTGGGGCGAGCGCGTCGTCGCGGTAGTGGTGAAGAAAGATGAGTCATTAACAGAAGAAGAATTAGAGCGTTACTGTAAGGAAAGTGATGAGCTAGCTGATTATAAACGTCCTCGTCATTATATATTTGCCGAAGAACTGCCGCGTAATGCGAGCGGGAAATTACAGAAATTTGTACTTCGTGAATCTTTAAAGGAAGCGAAGAAATCATAATAGAAAGAGAATGCACAGCTTGATGTTGAAGCTGTGCATTTTTTTGCCGTTCCCATTCATGGTAGAATGGGAAAAGCGTAAATAAGGAAAGGAACTTTGCATGAGAATTAATAAATTCATTAGTGAAACAGGTTATTATTCAAGAAAAGAAACGAATCGTCTCATTGCCACGCAGCGAATTACGGTGAACGGCGAAATTTGTGAGCCTGGACAAGAAGTAGAGCCTGACGATATTGTCCTTGTTGATGGGAAGCCAATTCCGAAGAAGACGCATCCCATTTATATTGCATTAAATAAACCGGTAGGGATTACGTGTACAGCGGCGAAGCATATTGAAGGAAATATTATCGATTTTGTGAATTATCCAGAGCGCATTTTTCCAGTGGGTCGCCTTGATAAAGCATCACAAGGATTAATTTTAATGACAAATGACGGTGATATCGTAAATAAAATGATGCGCTCCGAACATGGGCATGAGAAAGAATATATTGTCACAGTCGACAAGCCATTTGATGATGCGTTCTTAAAAGGAATGGCCGGCGGTGTAACAATTCGTGATGGAAAAACAAATCCGTGTGATATATATCGGATCAGCGATTGTGTATTCCGCATTATTTTGACGCAAGGGATGAACCGGCAAATTCGCCGGATGTGCCGAGCGTTTGGTTATACCGTCACGAGGCTAGAACGTATTCGGATTATGAACATAACAATAGATGGAATCGAGACAGGGCAGTGGCGCGATTTGACTGAGGAGGAACTACGTGAGCTCCTTGCGCTATTAGGATAAAAGAAAAAGAAGGAGGCGATGCCTCCTTCTCCTGGTGTTCCGACTATTTGTGAGTCGAATACTGTCGAAAGGGTCTTTATATCGTGTCGAATCGCCGATATATTACAGACCCGTCTTTCTTACTTACGTGTAAATCCTTCTTCATCAAGGTATTGTGCTGCTTCTTTGTAAGAGTTGAATGTACCATCTAACTGTATTCCAGCATAAACGTTCCACATATCTTCATCTTCTTTTATAAGCGTTAAGATATGTTTGTCTTCGTTTATCCACTCTTCTTCTTGAAAATTCTCTGTAAGTGCAACTTCTTCTACTGGTTCTTGTGAAAGGCCAGCGATTGATTTTTCAAGTAAGGAGCGAAGTTCTTCCGCTGAAAAATCACGGATGTTCACCATTCCTTTATCGTTTGTTTTGTAGCCTTTTAGGTTCCCGGCATAGACAAACCCATTTCCGTTCGGGTGTAAATGGTACACAACGTTCTTTTTGTCTAGGCGGCTTTCTTCATAATGAAAATTAATGCGTCCTAGAGAGACAGTTTTTCTTTCTAGCTCTGGAAATGATTCAATAATCGTTAATTTCTCTTCAAAAGTTATCATAAATCCTCCGTAATTGTAATTAATAATGTGATGGTTCATTATATCACTCTGCTTGTAAGTCCACAATCAGATAAGCGAGCAAGGCAACAAAGAAAATGCTGACAGCCGGTGCGGTAAATACATGTCCAGCTGCAGTTGCGGTGCCAATTGCAAGCACGATTGCCGTGCTAAGCAACATATATTTTATGGTTAAAATAGACTTGAAGTTTGTGAGAATGCAAAGCGTAATCCTGATACCGAAGTAAACAAATGGCAGTAGGTACATGATAAATCCAATGATTCCGAACCAGAAGAATAGGTCATGGAAATCTCTTTCTATCACTTTTGGTGTTTTTTCATAGTTGCCGGCATAGCCCATGCCTAACAATTTTTGTGACAGCGGTGCCTCTTGAAAGTATTTTTGATGTGCGTTTAGAAATTTGTCACGATCACTATAAATTAAACTGTTTACTTCTCCAGTTGTTAGAGCTCGTTCTTCTTGTTTACTAGGCTGTTCTGCTTGTTCATTTACATGCGGTTTGTTATAGATTTGTAAGTGGATTCCCATGTTTTTGGCGATAGGAGTAAACGGTGTTGCAATTGCAGTGCCTCCTAATACGATTAAGGCTAGGATTGTATTAATGAGCTGCGGGCGGCCTTTTCCTTCTCCTTTTCGCTTCATCATATATTCGATAAATGAAAAGAATAGCGCCACTCCTAATGTCACAATACTAGCTACGTATCCAACCTTTGTTCCGATCATAATACTAGAATATAGTGCTAGTATTGTTGGAAGCCAGTAGTATGCTTGCGTAAAAGAAGTTGTCTTATGGATCGAGTATAGGACAACAACTGGGAATGTAATGGCTAAAATGGCACTGATTTCGTTTGCAGCATAAAACCATCCTTTCGAGCCGATTTTCTCATTCGTATAACTTTGATAGTCTGTTCCAGTTGCAATGGAAATGACCATGACAATACTTATGAATAAACTGGCATATAAGAAATACCGTAATAATATATAGAATGAATTTTGTTTGCCTTGCAAAGTTTTAAATACAAGAATATACCCGAACAACATAACGATTGGATACATACATTTCGCCATAAACTTAACTTCTTCTCCAAGTGAAATTGGATGTTTTACAACGAGATTATTAAGAAGTCCAGCTGTCATGATAACGCCTAGTAGGCAAATATATACGAGAGGTTTTTTATTCTTCTGATAAATAAATAG
The DNA here is from genome assembly GCF_036963045.1 of Bacillus sp. JJ864. Taxonomy (NCBI): domain Bacteria; kingdom Bacillati; phylum Bacillota; class Bacilli; order Caryophanales; family Bacillaceae; genus Bacillus; species Bacillus sp. JJ864. The sequence continues at coordinate 21,809 of NZ_JBALLY010000069.1, forward strand.
ATAGATCATCGCAAGAAGCATCACGCTAAAACGTACGACAATACTTAACGTTGCATCCATGTGTAGCATCTGAATTGACAATGATGTTAACAAATCTAAGACAGGTTGCAGTGCTATAAATAATAGAAAGAAATACGTAGAATTCTGTTCCTTTTGTATCAATTTCGTACCCATTTTGTCCCCTTTCATAATCGAAGAAATAAATGTATGCTGCTTTTTCACAATACACTATTTTAGTAATATGGTAAATAAATGTAAAATAATTTAGTGTAAATTCGACAGAAAATTAAGAAAAAAGAAGGTTTTTGAAAGCCCTTTCTATAATTATATAAGGATAACAGATTATAGAAGGAGAGAGAGTTTATGACAGTTTCGAGTAAGGCGGAATCAGTAATTGTAAAATATGAAGGACGAGTTGCGACGATTATGTTAAATCGTCCGGAAGTGTTAAATGCATTAGATGAGAACACGTTAAAAGAACTGCTGCAAAAGTTAAAAGAAGTAGCTGAAAGTTCTGTTCATGTCGTTGTGCTATGCGGGAATGGCCGCGGTTTTTCGGCGGGCGGCGATATTAAATCGATGTTAGCAAGCGGAGATGAAAGTGCGTTTGAAGGCATTATGAATACTATCTCTGAAATTATTGTAACGCTGTATACAATGCCAAAGCTTGTGATTAGCGCGATTCATGGTCCAACAGCAGGGCTTGGCCTTAGCATTGCTTTAACAGCTGATTACGTAATGGCTGATATTTCATCCATTATTGCGATGAATTTTATTGGAATTGGTTTAATTCCAGATGGCGGCGGCCATTTCTTCCTACAAAAACGTCTTGGAGAGCATATGGCAAAAGAGATCATTTGGGAAGGAAAGAAATTATCAGCAAGCGAAGCGCTTGAAATTGGCATGATTGATGAAGTAATCGGTGAGAATTTCCAAGATGTAGTGAAACAAAAAATTAGCGAATGGCTGCAAAAGCCAATTGCTTCTATGATTCAAACGAAGCAAATTTTGGCTGAATTAAATCGTTCTTCGTTAGAACAAGCGCTTCAGCTTGAAAAACGAGGTCAATATGCAATGAGAAAAACAGCGGACCACAGAGAAGGAATTACTGCGTTTTTAGAGAAGCGCCCTCCAGTGTTTAAAGGGGAATAAAGTGAAACTTCCATCAGTGTGGGGCATCCCCCACTGATGGAAAGCCTTCACGAATCGACCTAGCTTCCGCATTTCTCTCTGCATCTTGAGGTGGGGATCTTACTGCCCGTTAAAGCGGGATAAAAGTTTTACAAAAATAGAAAGTGTTAACACATTTTTTGTATAATGGTGTTAGCACTTTTTTTCGAATGATAGAAGGAGAAGTGGATGAGCCTAAAACAAAAAAGAATAAGCATGATTATAATCGGTACATGGCTACTCATATATGTGCTGTTACACCGCACACCAACTGCAGCCATTCGAACTGAGATGTTTCTATCTGGAAATCCAAAGGCAGCTATGCAAAGTGAGATTGAGAGAATGGAAGATCGATATGATGGCGTTGTACCAGATCATCTCCGTGCGTTTTACGGTGTGCCAGAGAAAGAATATGAAAATTATCGCTTTCCAGAAATACGTCACATGTCATCTAGCATTGATATGTCGTCAGCTTGTGTAAAAAAACATTGGTTTTTATATTATGCAGAGCTAGGGTGCTTTTAAGCATATAAATCCAGTTTATTTTTCGTCGTTATTATACATAGCTTGCTACTTGCTTTCGTCTTTTGTTTTAAACTTTACATGTGGCAGAAACAGGCCCTGCCCACTTCTATGCGTGGCTAGATGCTCTCGCCCGCCTAAAAATAAAGAGTTTTTAATTTGTATTTGGAGGTGTTCTCATGTCAGTTTATAATAAAGTTGTCCGCGACCGTGTACCAGAAATGATTTTAATGTCTGGTAAAACATATACATCGAAAAAATTAAGTAAACAAGAGTACATAGAAGAACTATCGAAAATTGGCGTAGAAGAAATGCGTGAATTTGCATCTATGCAAGAACGTGAGCATGCATTAGATTCTTTAGCGGATGCATTAGAAGTAATTAAAGCATTGGCGCAAGCAGAAGGTGTAACGTTAGAAGATGTTGAGCGCATTCGTAAAGAGAAAGAAGCGGAGCGCGGCGGATTTGAAAAAGGTGTGTATTTAGTAGAAGTGAGTGAGGAGTAGGGGAGAGGAGAATTACCTATATAAGTCGCTGCTATGCAGAATAAAACATGACCGCTTCTATACACGGCCAGATGCTCTCGCCCACCTTTAAAAAGAAAGGGATTTTTATGTCGGTTTTTCAAAATATTTTTGTACATTATTGACAATAAAATGTTAATTTACTATAATTGGCTATAATTTAACATTTCAAATACGATGAAAAAGCCCAGTAGCAGTTTGTCACTGTTATCGAGAAAGCTAGGGGTTGCTGGAACCTAGCACAAACAAACTTGTGAATTACACTTTGGAGTATCTTAGGTAATGCTAAGCGGAGTAGCAATCGATATTATTGCCAAGAGTGGTATAAATAGCAATGCTATTTATGCAATCTGGGTGGTAACACGGTTAAAGATCGTCCCTATGTCGAATGTAGACATAGGGACTTTTTTATTGCTAGGAATTTAAAGTAAACAATATTTACAAATTAAAGGAGCTGGAAAGACATGAATATCATTGATGAATTAGAATGGCGAGATGCCATCAATCAGCAAACAGATGCAGAAGGATTGCGTAAACTAGTAGAAGAGAAAAAGATTTCTTTGTACTGTGGTGTAGATCCAACTGGTGATAGTATGCATATTGGGCATTTAATTCCGTTTATGATGATGAAACGCTTCCAATTAGCTGGGCATCACCCAGTTATTTTAATTGGAGGAGCAACGGGAACAATCGGTGATCCAAGTGGACGTCAAACAGAAAGACAGCTTCAAACGTTAGAACAAGTGCAGCATAATGTCGAAGCGTTAACAGCGCAAATGCAGAAGCTATTTGATTTTGGCGGGAATAGTGAAGTGAAAATGGTAAATAACTACGATTGGACGCATCAAATAAGTATCCTTGAGTTTTTACGCGATTACGGTAAAAATTTCGGTATTAATAGTATGTTGGCAAAAGATATTGTAGCAAGCCGCTTAGATACAGGGATTTCATTTACAGAATTCACATACCAAATTCTCCAAGCGATGGATTTCCATCACTTATACAAAGAGGAAGACGTACAATTGCAAATTGGTGGTAGTGATCAATGGGGAAATATTACTAGTGGTCTAGATTTAATCCGTAAGAAAGAAGGACCGGATGCAAAAGTCTTTGGATTAACAATTCCATTGCTCTTAAAATCAGACGGTACGAAATTTGGAAAAACAGCTGGAGGAGCGGTTTGGTTAGATCCTGAAAAAACAACACCATTTGAATTTTACCAGTTCTGGGTGAACACAGATGATCGCGATGTCATTAAATACTTAAAATTCTTCACGTTCTTAACGAAAGATAGAATTGATGAATTAGCAGTTAAAGTTCAAACTGAGCCTCATAAACGGGAAGCACAAAAAGTATTAGCAGAAGAAATGACGAAATTTGTTCATGGTGAGAACGCATTCTTGCAAGCAGTAAAAATTACAGAAGCATTATTTAGCGGGGATATAAAGTCACTAACTGCGGATGAAATTGAACAAGGCTTTAAAGATATGCCGACTTTCTCCGCTACAAAGGAAACGAAAAATATTGTTGAGTGGTTAGTAGAATTAGGAATTGAACCTTCTAAACGCCAAGCAAGGGAAGATATTAATAACGGGGCTATTTTGATGAATGGAGACAAAGTAACGGATGTAAATACAGTTGTTACGGTAGAGAATTCATTCGATGGAAGATTTATTATTATCCGTAAAGGGAAAAAGAACTACAGCTTGGTGAAGTTGGGATAATAAAAACGTAGCGCAGATGAATGAGGTATTGATTTAGGTTTCAGAATACATGTGAAAAATCTTTTTTAAATAATAGTTTAGTATAAGATGTATACCTTTTTCTTGGAAAGAAGAGTAACGGAAGTTTACTCTTCTTTTTTTGTGATTTTTATCCTGCATGAACGGGTAGTAAGAATTCTATCCTCCTAACTCAAGGTCTGTGGGAATAATGAATAAAGGAGAATGTTCAAACAATCTTAGGGTAAAATATTGATTTTTATATATTTGAATAATACAATTATAGAAAGGAGTGAAATGGAAAATGAAGTATGAAATTCCAAATATTAATTTAAAAGCATTATTCTTAGGGGATAAAGGAGAAAATGTAGATTTATTTAAAGAGTTATTATTAAAAATGGTAGATGAGCATGTTGGCTGGAGACAAAATTATATGCCTCAAGATTTACCTGTTATTACACCTCAAGATAGAAGTTCGAAAAGTTTTCAGGAAACTGCAGATCATGTTCGCAGTGTGTTCAATGTATTATCTTCTAAATTACGTACAGACTCATTACCTTGGCATACTGCTGGCCGCTTTTGGGGACACATGAACTCTGAAACATTAATGCCGTCAATCATTGCGTATACAGCTGCGATGTTATGGAATGGGAATAACGTAGCATACGAATCTTCACCAGCTACTTCTCAAATGGAAGAAGAGGTTGGACATGAATTTGCGGCACTTATGAGCTATAAACCAGGTGAAAGTTGGGGGCATATTTGTGCAGATGGTTCCATCGCGAATTTAGAGGGCTTATGGTATGCGCGTAATATGAAGTCTTTACCACTAGCAATTAAAGAAGTAGCTCCTGAGTTCGTTGCAGGTAAGTCTAACTGGGAATTACTGAATATGTCCACAGAAGAAATTTTAGATATTTTAGAGGAAATTCCAGAAAAAATGGATGAAATTAAAGCTCATTCTGCACGTAGCGGTAAACAACTGCAAAAATTAGGGAAATGGTTGATTCCGCAAACGAAGCATTATTCTTGGTTAAAAGCTGCTGATATTATCGGTGTGGGTCTTGATTGTGTAGAACAAATCGATGTTGATGACAACTATCGTATGGACATTCATAAATTAGAAGAAAAAATTCGTGAATTAGCAGAGAAGCACATTCCTATTCTTGGTGTTGTTGGGGTTATCGGTACGACAGAAGAAGGACAAATAGATCGTATTGATAAAATGGTAGAACTTCGTGAAAAATTAGCAGAAGAAGGTATCTATTTCTATATTCATATAGACGCTGCTTACGGAGGTTATGCTCGCTCTATTTTCTTAGATGAACGGAACGAATTTATCGAATGGGATCAAATAGAAGAAGTGTACGCAAAACACAACATCTTCACTGAAAAATGTGGATGGTTAACAAAAGAAATCTATCATTCATTTAAAGCAATGAACCAAGCAGAAACGATTACAATTGATCCTCATAAGATGGGATATATTCCTTACTCTGCGGGCGGTATTGTCATTAAAGACACTAGAATGCGTGATGTGATTTCTTACTTTGCAACTTATGTATTTGAAAAAGGTGCAGATATTCCAGCATTACTAGGTGCATATATGTTAGAAGGTTCTAAAGCAGGTGCAACTGCAGCAGCAGTTTGGACAGCACATAAAGTCTTGCCGCTAAATGTAACTGGTTATGGTAAATTAATTGGTGCAAGTATTGAAGGGGCTTACCGTTTTTATGATTACTTAACCGGAAAAGAATTTAAAGTGGGAGATAAAACAATTCGAGTGTACCCATTAACAAAACCTGATTTTAATATGGTTGACTACGTATTTAACGAAGAAGGTAACAAAGACTTAGAAAAGATGAACAAATTAAATCACGATTTCTTTGAGCAAGCTTCGTATGTTAAAGGTGGATTATATAATAATGAGTTTATTACATCGCATACCGATTTTGCTGTCCCTGACTATGGAAACAGTCCACTTTCATTTGTGAAGAGTCTCGGGTTTAGTGAAGCAGAATGGGATCGTGAAGGGAAAATAACAGTATTACGTGCTTGCGCATTATCTCCATATGCTCATGATAAGGACGTGTTTGAAGAATATGCTTTTAAATTGGAAAAAGCGATTCAAGATAAACTTGAAACAATCTATAAATGTAGTGAAAGAAGTTTAGTAGAAACTCGTTCTTTTATAATGAATGCATAACAGCGACTTATATGTTGCAAAATGAAAATAGATTTATATAGTAGGGAGGTGCTGTTTGTATTGATTTTTGTTTCATATCGTGTTTAGATATTTCATGTGCAATTATTCACAAATAAATTTGTTCTTATTGTGCTATAACAATTGACTGGATAAGGAGTTTATTCAAATGAAAAGAGATGTAACACTAAAAGAAAGTGCCTTTCTTTTAGTTGTGTTATTGACGATTATCGGGACTTGTATTATAGGTTTTAATTTACCTCCTCAAGTGCCTATTTTAATCGCTATAGGAATTGTTATATTATTTGCCAAAATGAAAGGTTTTTCTTGGGATATAATTCATAAAGGGATTCAAAATGGAATTTTACCAGGGTTAATTCCGATCATTATCTTTATGTTAATCGGAATTTTAATCAGTGTTTGGATAGCAGCAGGAACAATTCCAACCATTATGATTTACGGATTTAAAATTTTATCCGCAAAATTCTTTTTACCTTCTGTTTTTGTTATATGTGCCCTTGTAGGGATCATGGTAGGAAGTTCTTTTACAACGATTTCAACTGTGGGCATTGCATTTTTAGGAATGGGACAAATGATGGGCTTGGACCCAGCGATAGTAGCAGGTGCCATTATATCGGGTGCTTTTTTAGGAAATAACATTTCTCCGTTATCTGATACAGCGAATTTAGCGGCTGCGATTGCGGAAGTAGATTTATTTGAACATATTCGTAGTATGATGCGGACAATTATTCCAGCGTTTGTTATAACTCTTATCTTTTTCTTATTTGTCGGACACGGGTCATCGGGATCAGGCGGAAATAAAATTGATGAGTTAGTTCAGACGCTGCATTCCTCTTTTACGATTTCAGTTTTTACACTAATTCCAGTATTAGTATTGTTTTTCTGTGCAAGAAAGAAAGTACCAGCGATTCCGACGTTATTACTTAGTATCGCAATTACGATTGTAATTTGTTATATGTACCACCCGCAGACTAGCTTCGGGCAAATTGCTTCTTTTATGCAAGATGGATTTGTTTCTAAAACGGGTGTAAAGAACGTAGATATGCTACTTACTCGCGGCGGAATGCAAAGCATGATGTGGTCTGTTTCTCTTATTCTTCTTGCTTTAGCATTAGGTGGACTATTAGTAGAAGTAAAAATTATTGAAAAGCTAATCTCTAAAATTTCAGGCATGGTAAGTACGAAAGGAAATTTAATACTTATGACTGCATTAAGTTCAATTGGTATTAATGTTCTTCTAGGTGAGCAGTATTTATCAGTTATCTTACCAGGTGAAGCGTTCAAATCACAATTTGAGGCAATTCGTTTAGATCGGAAAAATCTTTCAGGAATTTTAGCGAATGCCGGAGCAGCTGTTAATCCATTGATTCCGTGGGGAGTGAGTGGTGTATTTATTACAGGAACACTTGGTGTATCTACGTTGCAATATTTACCGTTTGCTATATTTTGTTTGGTAATTCCTGTAATTCATGTTGCTTTAGGATTTATTGGAAATGGGAAACAGCAAGTAAACGAGTATCGAAAAGTTAGTTAGGAGTAAAGGGCATCGCAATCAGTGCGATGTCTTTTATTTCTATTTCGCTGTTTTTCTATTATACTGAAAATTGGAAAGATAAAAGAGAGGGGAAAAACATATGGTACATAACGTAAAAGGCACAATGGAACTTATTAAACAACTCGTTTCAATCCCAAGTCCATCTGGAAATACGAACACAATTATTCGTTTCATTGAGGATTATGTAAAAGAGTGGAATGTAGAAACGAAGCGCAACAATAAAGGTGGCCTTATTATAACGGTAAAAGGAGAAGACGATACGTATCAACGCCTCCTTACTGCTCACGTTGATACGTTAGGCGCGATGGTAAAAGAAATTAAAGCGGACGGACGCCTACGATTATCGATGATTGGCGGATTTCGCTGGAATGCGGTAGAAGGAGAATATTGCGAAATCGAAACAGCGAGCGGTAAAACGTATACTGGCACAATTTTAATCCATCAAACGTCCGTACACGTATACAAAAATGCTGGAGAAGCAAAACGTGACGAACAAAACATTGAAATTCGTATCGACGAGCGTGTATCTTCACCAGAAGAAGTACGTGAACTTGGCATCGAAGTAGGGGATTTCGTATCATTTGATCCGCGCGTTCAAATGACAGATAGCGGCTATATTAAATCTCGTCATTTAGATGACAAAGCAAGCGTAGCAATCTTACTGCAATTAATTAAAAGATTACAAGACGAAAATGTGAAACTACCATACACAACGCATTTCTTAATTTCTAATAATGAAGAAATCGGCTATGGCGGTAACTCCAACATTCCAGAAGAAACAGTAGAATACTTGGCAGTTGATATGGGTGCACTTGGCGATGGCCAAGCATCAGATGAATACACGGTATCAATCTGTGCGAAAGACTCGAGCGGTCCATACCACTATGCAATGCGCAAACATTTAGTAGAACTTGCGAAAACAAACAATATTGAATATAAAGTGGACATCTATCCATTTTACGGATCTGACGCATCAGCAGCAATCCGCGCCGGAGCAGATGTGAAGCATGGACTTATTGGTCCTGGTATTGATGCATCTCACGCTTATGAGCGTACACATGAAACATCGATTGCGCATACAGAGGCACTTATTTATGCGTATGTACAATCAGAGTTAGTAGAAGAATAAGGAATGAATACTCCCCCACTTAGCAAAGCTTGAAGTGGGAGTTTCTAACGTTTCGACCTAACGGACGATTAACGTTAGTGGAGTTAACACACTAGCGAGCTGTTCCACGCCTAACCCCTCTATCCCGTTTGTCCATGCATTCGGGACTACTTTTCGTAAAATATTAGCCGCAGCGTTTACATCTGCGTTGATTTCGATTCCTTTTGCAGAACGATACATACCACGCTTCATTCGTTTTCCTGAAAAAGTTGCATTTTGGTCATTTGTTCCATACGTT